>JBNKDB010000245.1:0-4732 GCA_050288045.1 Anaerolineales bacterium
AACGTACCACTGATCGCGTCCACGTTCGGCCACGGGTTCTTGACCTTGCCCAAATCACCCAACACGCCCGGCACGACTTCATAAACCAACGCAGCCAGTTTGAACAGATCATCGTCCGCCATGAACTCTTTGCCGAATTCGAACTGAGCCGTGAAGCGCGGATCGGGGCGGCGCAAAACCGGGTGACCGTACCCCGGAATGACCTGCCCAGCATTCAGCGTATCCCAGGCAAACTTTTCCAATTCTTCCTTGCTGGGGAAGTGATCGAACTCGCCCTGCAAGTCGAGCAACCAGCGCAGGCACTCCTGGTTTGCCAGACCATGCAGCGGCCCGGCCAGGCCATTCATCCCCGCCGAGCAAGCGTAATATACGGATGACAGCGCCGACCCTACCAGGTGGGTAGCATGGGCACTGACGTTGCCACTTTCGTGGTCGGAGTGGATCAGGAAATACAGGCGGGACAGATCTTTATAATCCGCATCGTCGCCCTTGCCAATCATATAGGCAAAGTTGGCACTCCAGTCCAGGTTCGGGTCGGGTTTTACGAATTGACCATCACCATATTTCAAGTTGTAAATGAAAGCCGCGATCGAGGGCAATTTAGCAGTCAGGTTGAGGCTGTCTTCCAGCGTCGCTTCCCAGTAATCCATCTTGGTCATGCCTTCGAAATAACGCTTAGCAAACACCGACTGGTTCTCCAAAGCTAGGATAGCCTGGGAGAACATCGTCATCGGGTGGGAATCTTTGGGCATGGCACGCAGCACATCCAGCACGTAGCCGGGCAGTTCACTGCGCTGCTTCCACTCATCTTCCACAGCTTGTGCTTGTTCCAGAGTCGGAATATCACCAACCAAGAGCAGGTAATAAACCCCACCTGCCAGCGGGAATTTGGCATCACCCGATTTCGGCAGCTTTTCGAGCAGCTCGGGGATGGTATAGCCGCGCAGGCGGATACCTTCATTCGGATCGACGTATGAAATGTCCGTGACCAGGGACTTCACTCCCCGGATACCGCCATAGATCTGGCTAACAGAAACTTCGCCAACTTTAACGTCACCATTTTCTTTGACCAGTTTGGTTACCCGGTCGCGCCATTCCGGCAATTGTGCAGCGATTTTTTCTTTGAGCAACATTTTTTCCACTTCTCCTTGTTAAATTTTTACACCTGCCATAACAGATTTTACGTGGTCAGCAGACTTTTCAATGGCAGCCTGCTCCTCCTCGTTGAGGTCATATTCGAAAACTTTCACCAGGCCGCCCCAGCCAAGCTGGGCAGGCACACCAAAGAAAATCCCGTCCAGACCGTATTCGCCTTGCAAGTAAACTGAGGCGGGCACAATCAGGTTGCGGTCGCGCAGAATGGCCTCGACCATCTTGGCAACAGCCACGCCGGGAGCATAGAAGGCACTGCCGGTCTTCAGCAGCGAAACGATTTCGCCGCCACCCTTGCGGGTACGTTCGACGATCGCTTCCAAACGATCCGGGGGCAATATCTGGTTAAGCGGCACACCGGCCACATTGGAATGGCGTGTCAACGGTACCATGCTGTCACCGTGGCCGCCCAATACATAGGTGTGGATATTGTTGACACTTACGCCCAATTCCATGGCGATGAAAGCGCTCATGCGGGCCGAGTCCAAAATCCCGGCCTGCCCAACCACACGCTCGCGCGGCAGCCCACCGGTCTTCATGGTCACGTAGGCCATCACGTCCAGCGGATTGGTAAGCACCACGTAACGCGCATCCGGGGAATATTTCAAGGTCTGCTCGGTGGCCTCACTCACGATCTTGGTATTGATCGCCAACAGGTCATCGCGGCTCATACCCGGCTTGCGGGCCACACCGGCCGTGATCACGATCACGTCGGAGCCTTCGGTGGCCTTGTAATCATTTGCACCGCTCACACACACGTCTACGCCAATCACCGGCAGCGCTTCCACCAAATCCAGCGCCTTCCCCTGTGGCATGCCTTCGACCACATCGATCATCACGATGTCGGCAATATCCATCTGGGCCAGCCAGTGGGCAGAAGTGGCACCGGTCATCCCAGCGCCAATAATTGAAACTTTGTTCGGCATTTCTATACTCCTAGTCTGATAGTTTCGTATAGCACAGTAGTTTTTATACCGTCAAAAGAACTTTCTCTACTCTTGCCTGATTTGTCCAATATCATTATACGACATTAAGAGAACCAAAGCCGCAGCCGGGATATGCTTCCGTAACTGCGACAAAAAAGCTCTCTCCTGGATAACCAGAAGAGAGCTTCAAAATGTTACGCTAACTGTTTTCCTCAAGAAAATGAGTGGCTTGGATGGCGGCTGCAGCGCCCATTCCTGCTGAGGTAATTACCTGACGAAAATGCGGATCGGCGATTTCGCCCGCGGCAAACACTCCGGGCACGCTGGTCTCCATATGCATATTGGTCTTAATATACCCGGCATCATCCATATCTACCTGGCCCAAAAACAAAGCTGAGTTGGGCCGGTGGCCAATAAAGATGAAGACACCATCGGTCTCGTGTTTGGCTTCCTCGCCGGTTTTCTTATTCAAAATTTTGACGTGATTGACCAGGCCTTCTTCTTCATGGGCGGCGATCTCGGTTATCACCGTATCCCAGACAAAATCCATCTTCGGGTTTCCAAAAGCCCGGTTTTGCAAGATCGCACCGGCGCGTAGTTCGTTCCGGCGATGCATTACAGTAACCTTGTTGGCAAAGCGGGTTAGGAAAAGCCCTTCTTCCAAGGCACTGTCGCCCCCGCCAACCACAACAACCTCTTTATCCTTGAAGAAGAAGCCATCGCAGGTACCACAGTAAGAAACACCTTTGCCGGTATACTCGGTTTCACCCGGGACTTCCAGGTGGCGCGGTGTCGCCCCAGTGGCGATGATTACGGCTTCAGCCTTGTATTCGGTTCCTCCGGCAGTTCTTACTGTAAATGGACGTTCCGAGAAATCGACTTCAGTCGCCAGGTCCATGACCATTTGCGCCCCGAAACGCTCGGCCTGCTCTTTGAATAATTCGCCCAGCTCTGAGCCGGAAAGGCCCTCTGGAAAGCCCGGATAATTCTCGATAATATGGGTCAACGCGGCCTGCCCGCCTAACTCCATCCCCGTTAAGACAATCGGGTGATGTTCGGCGCGGGCGGCATACAAGGCAGCCGAAAGTCCCGCCGGACCGCCCCCAATAATCAAGACTTCTACATCCTGGGGTTCACCCGGCTTGCTGCTGCCTGCTAAGCTGTTAAAATTCAGTTCCATTGTTTTCCTCGTAAATTAGTTTTGTGCTTTGTATGATTGCTCACAATTACTGACGTGGTAAGTCTTTTGAATTTTACCCGATCATAGGGAAATTAATAAAACACATACATAGTTATAGGCTGACAGCGGTCAGCAATCAGCCTGCAAAGATCGCGTTTAACCAAACTGGCCGCTGGTAACCCGCAAAGTTCCTGATTACCAACGGCCAGCATAATTTCTTCTCTGTCGGGAGAGATCAGACCACGATCTTCCCGTCTTTGTAGAACAGATCACCATCGATGGTCACTTCGCTTTCGGCCATATCACAAAGCATATCCCAGTGAATGGCCGATTTATTCTTGCCACCCACCTCGGGGAAACCACCGCCCACCGCAAGATGGATCGTGCCACCGATCTTTTCGTCGAAGAGCATGTTCTTGGTGAACTTCTGGATGTTGTAGTTGGTGCCAATTCCCCATTCGCCCAAATAGCGCGCACCATCGTCAGTGTCCAGCATAGTGGTCAGGAATTCCTGGCCCTTGCTGGCTTTCTCCTTGACGACCTTGCCATTCTCGAACCATAATTCGATATCTTCTACCTCGCGCCCACCAAAGATGGCCGGGTATGCAAAACGCACCCAGCCGTTGACAGAATCTTCAATCGGGGAGGTATAGATTTCACCGTCCGGGAAATTCAGCTTACCGCTGGCTTCGTGGAATTTGCGTCCTTCCAACGAGAGCGTCAGATCGATATTGGCGCCTTTGAGCACCGCCGATTTGTGCCCGTCCAGCCAGGCTATCACACCGCGCTGGCGTTGGCCTTCTTCCCGCCAGGCCTGTA
Organism: Anaerolineales bacterium; assembly: GCA_050288045.1. GTDB lineage: Bacteria > Chloroflexota > Anaerolineae > Anaerolineales > UBA11579 > JAFGRA01. Next base: position 4,078 of record JBNKDB010000245.1, read on the forward strand.
CCGGGTCTTCCAGATCGAGCATTCCAGCGCCATACACGAAGTCCTGATATTCGGCCAGGCTCATGTCGGCTTCCTGGGCGGAGGCATTGGTGGGATAGACGGTCATTGCCCATTTGAGTTCACGCGTCGCCATGCGCTGCATGAAGGTTTCAATGACGTCTTTGTTGGCCTGCTGCGAACGCTGCATCTTCCGGGGATCGACACCGGACAAGGCGCGTGTATTCGTCTCTGCTTCGATGTTGAGCAAAGCATCGAATTTCTCGTAATAATAGCGGCTGATCGGGGACACGTAATCGAGCTGAGCGTCGCTGGCGTTCTTGTAATACACCTCATTGGCACCGGTGATGCTGATCCGGGAATGCACATGAGCGCCCGCTAAAACAGCTTGCTCGTATACGGCTAAACTTAATTCATCTGCGGCCGCGCTGGTCGAGATCACAAAAGTCTCACCCGGTTTCAATTCCAGGGAATAGTTGACAAGCACTTCGGCTAATTTCTTTACGCGCGGGTCGGGCATCAAGTTCTCCTTATCTCAAGTTCGATTATTTGTTTACAACTGTGCCAGCACTTCTTCGACGGACTTCTCGCCATTTTCGAGCTGCTTGAGCAAATCGATGCGATCGGGGCGCGGCACTACTTTCAAATACGGTTCTAC
>JBNKDB010000246.1:0-2944 GCA_050288045.1 Anaerolineales bacterium
CTCGGGCTGGTCGATCTCGATCTTGAACAAGGTAACGCGCTCATCGCGGTCATGGTCTTGCTCGACGATCACCGCTTTCGAGTCCGATGTCCAGTCCACCAGCCAGGTCCATTCGGGTGTGTGGGTCAGCGCCACGGGGGCGGCGGAGCCGTCGCTGGGCACCACGAAGACATCGAAATTCTCGTGTACGTGATACCACACAAAAGCCACCCAGCGCCCATCCGGCGAGAGTTTGGCGGTTACCACATCGGGCAAATTCAACAATTGTTCGAGATAATCCTTAGACATGCACAGGCCTTTTTTAAGAGATTTTCGTCATTATAACCTTGCAAGCCAAATTAACATAAGGGGGACGATCCCCCATAAGCGCTAAACGAACAATCTTTACATTGCCCCACGAAAATAATTGATAGGTTTGCCAGGCTTGAGTGTCAGCTTTATTGATATAATCGGCAAAAGTGCCAGATTAAAATAAGTGCTGTTTGATTTTAAACTCGATGCAAAACAAAAGCGGTAAATAACCGAGGAGGCAAATATGTTAGGCATAAAGTACATTAAAGTCGACCCCACGGACTTCGTTATCCAATATCGTAGCGGGAAAGTTACCCGCGAAGGGACGGGACAAGCATTCTATTATTTTGCGCCAACTACCTCCTTGGTAAAAATTCCTCTGGCCAGCGTCGATGTGCCCTTCATTTTTGATAGCATCACTGCTGATTTTCAAGAACTGACCGTCCAAGGCACACTAACCTACCGCGTATCCGACCCCAAGAAACTCTCACAATTGATGAACTTCACCCTGGCGCCCAACGGCACAGATTATGCCACCGAAGATCCGCAAAAGCTCCCTCAAAGGCTGATCAGCTATACGCAAGTATTGACGCGTTCAACAGTGAAGGCAATGAGCCTACGCGACGCTTTGACCGGCATAGACACCCTGGTCGAGACACTGCGCAGTGGGTTGCAAAGCGCGGATATTGTTGCTTTATTAGGGATCGAAATCCTTCAGCTTTCCATCCTGGCGATCAAACCCACGCCGGAAACGGCGCGCGCCCTGGAAGCCGAAGCCCGCGAGCAAATTCTGCGCGAAGCTGACGAAGCCGTTTATGCCCGCCGGAATGCCGCTGTGGAACAAGAACGCAGCATCAAAGAAAACGAGCTGAATACCGAGATCGCGGTCGAAAACAAGAAACGCCAGATTCGCGAAACGCAAATGGAAGCCGAAAAGTCGGTACAGGGGATCAAGCGCGAACTGGAAGAGGCCAAAATGTCGGCCCGCATTGCGTTGGAAGAGATGAATACCAACCTCACCAAGCTGATCGTGGAGAACGCCAAAGAACAGGCCGATTCCAAAGCCTACGCTGTTTCTGCCATGGTCGAACCAATCTCGACGCTCGACCCCAAGCTGCTGCAGGCACTTACCAATGTCGGTATGGATGCCGAGCAATTGATTTCATTGGCCTTCAAGGAAATGGCAGAAAGCGCCGACAAGATCGGCCAACTCAACATCTCACCAGAACTACTCAGTGCCTTATTGACTCACAAAAACAAACCTGAATGAACCGGCTGACTGAAAACAAGATCATCCTGATCACCCGCAAGACCCGGCTGGATGAACTGATCGCGCGCTTCAATACCGAAGAGCAGGCCCATTTCTACATCGAACATCTCGGCGCCGATTTCTCGGACTACCAGGCCGAAGACCAACACTATAAATCACGCCTACGAGATGCCAAACAAATTCTCTCCGGAGTCGGCCGTTTGCAAGTCCTGGATCGCGCCTTCGTACCCAACTTCGTTTTCGGCAAACAAGATACCGTTGTGGTACTAGGCCAGGATGGCCTGGTTGCCAACATCCTCAAATACCTCGACAACCAACTCGTACTGGGAGTCAATCCAGACCCAGAACGCTGGGAAGGCATCCTGCTGCCCTTCACAGTCCCCGACCTTCACAATGTGCTCGTCGAAGTTTTCGCCCGGAATCGCGAGATCAAGCAAGTGACCATGGCACAAGCCAGCCTGAACAATGGACAAACCATTTACGGCGTGAATGATATTTTCATTGGGCCACGCTCCCACACCTCGGCGCGTTATTCCATCGAGATCGATGGTCGCAAGGAGAACCATTCTTCGAGCGGTATCATCGTCTCGACCGGATTGGGTTCGACCGGATGGCTGCGCAGCATTCTGGCCGGGGCGATTGGCATCACGGAGTACATCTCAGCACAGGAGATTGAAGTCGACGATCCACAATCGTTCAGTTGGGATGCGGAATATCTGTATTTCTCGGTGCGCGAACCCTGGCCGAGTAAGACCTCGGCGGCGGATATTTCCTTCGGCAAGATCACCAGCCAGGCTCCACTGCACCTGGTATCGCAAATGCCGGAGAACGGCGTGATCTTCAGCGACGGCATCGAAGCCGACTACATTGAATTCAATTCCGGCACCCAGGCCGTGATCAGTCCAGCAAAAAAGGTCGGGCACCTGGTCGTATAATAAGCATACGACGTTGGTCAGCCAGCCCAAAGTTGGGCACTCATTGGAAGCCCACATACTGAGTTCATCCTTCAGGGAGGCAAACGTCGATCTAAAAATCCCAGATCGCACATTCGTGGAAGGTAAAAATTTAAAGATGAATACAAAAAACAGACCAGATCGCGCCGCGCTATTGGTCATCGATGTACAACAGGGCATCTTCGAAAAATCAACGCCTGTCTATCAGGCGGAGTACTTACTTGCGAATCTCAATTTCTTGATCGATAATGCTCGCGCCCAAGGCGCTCCGGTGATCTTCGTGCAGCACGCCAACGACAGCTTTTTGCAAAAAGACTCCGCGGCCTGGCAACTGCACCCGGCTATCCAGCCAATGGAGGTTGAACTTATCATTCATAAATGTCACGGGGATGCCTTTGTTGAAACCGATCTCCAGGCTGAATTGGACAAA
>JBNKDB010000247.1:0-6152 GCA_050288045.1 Anaerolineales bacterium
GTGGCTGTTCAAACACGAGCGTGCCGGGGAAGAAAAACTGGTCTCGATCACCGAGGACGAACTCAAATCCCTGGTCGATGCCAGCCAACGCCAGGGCGTCTTGGAACAAGAAGAAGGCAAGATGATCTACTCGATCATCCAGCTTGGTGACACATTGGCGCGCGAGATCATGATCCCGCGCATCGACATGTTCGCGATTGACGTCAACAGCCCAATCTCAGCCGTACTGGACGACATCCTGGAATCCGGTTACTCGCGCGTTCCGGTATACGAAGACAACGTCGATAACATCGTCGGTCTGCTGTACACCAAGGATGTGCTCAAACTGTGGCGCGAAGGTCAGGTGGACCACACCCCACACGGCCTGCTGCGTCCAGCCAATTTCATTCCCGAAGCCAAAAAAGCCGACGAACTGTTGGCCGAAATGCAAGCCCAACGCACCCATATCGCCATTGTGGTCGACGAGTACGGCGGCGTGGCCGGGTTGGTCACGTTGGAAGACATCGTCGAGGAAATCTTCGGCGAAATCCGTGATGAATACGACCAGGGCGAAGAAGTGCTCTTTACCAAAGAGGGCGAGCGCGAATATGTTTTCCACGGGCGGATTGACCTGGACGATTTCAATGATATTATGGACAGCCAACTACCCACCGAAGAGGCCGACACGTTAGGTGGTCTGATCTACAGCCGTATCGGCCGCATCCCCCGCGTCGGCGAGCAAGTGCATGAAGCTGACCTGCTGCTGACCGTGGAAAAGATCAGCGGGCGGCGCATCCACAAGGTGCGCGCCCAATATGAGAATGCACCGCAAGCTGCGCAAACCTTAGAGGAAGGCAAACCTGATGTTGACTGATGACACCCGCCAGGAATTGATCGAAGTTGCCCGCAACGCCCAAAAGTGGGCCTACGCTCCTTATTCGAATTACACCGTTGGTGCCGCTCTGTTGAGCACCTCCGGCCGCATTTACGAAGGCGCCAATGTAGAAAATGCTGTCTATCCGCTCAGCTTGTGCGCCGAACGCGTGGCCGTATTCAAGGCCGTCTCCGAGGGCGAGCGCGAATTCAGCGCCATCGCCGTAGTCACCCACGATGGTGGCTCACCCTGCGGCAGTTGTCGCCAGGTGCTGGCCGAATTTGGACTGGATACCATCGTGGTGATTGCCGATGAAGCAGGCCAGGTCCGCCAGGAAACTACGGTCGCAGGCTTGCTGCCCAATGCCTTTGGCCCTTCAAATCTGAAAGACACCCCCTGAATTCGTCGTTTTTTTGACGATTTTGTGCTAACATACGCCTATGCGCGCGCTGGTAATCACTGACATACACGCCAACCTGGTAGCTTTAACAAAGGTACTGGAAGATGCGGCGGACGTTGATGCTGTCTGGTGCCTGGGGGACGTGGTCGGTTATGGACCCAAACCAAACGAATGCATTGCGCTGCTCAAAGAACAGCCAAACATGCTGTGTGTTTTAGGCAACCACGATGCCGCTGCCCTGAACCTGCTAGATCTGAGCACCTTCAACCCCGAAGCCCGCCAATCCGTCGAGTGGATGCAAACCCAACTGAATGCTGAAAGTCTAGAATTCCTGGAAAATCTACCGGAGATGATCGACGTCGGCCAGGCCACGCTGGTGCACGGCAGCCCACGCCACCCGGTCTTCGAATACCTGCTGGACACGCGCGCTGCTACCGATAATTTCCACCACTTCGAAACCGATTACTGCTTCGTCGGCCACACCCACCTGCCGGTGATGTTTTACCTGCACGAGGATGACTATATGGCCGGGCTGACCATCCCCCCTGTAAATATGGTCACCCATCTCTCACCACGTGCCATCGTTAACCCTGGCTCAACCGGCCAACCGCGCGACCGCGACCCGCGCGCTTCCTATGCCATTTTCGATACCGAAGAAGAAACCTGGGAATACCGCCGCGTGGAGTACGACATCGAAACCGTGCAGCATATGATGGAAGATGCCGGTTTGCCCGAACGCCACATCCTGCGCCTGCAAGGCGGCTGGTAAAGATTTAGCAGTTATTCAGCCAGCGGGGAAATTCCACTCAGATTATAGACCCACACATGTGCAGTGCCATTTAACGAGATCGTCTTTTCAGGCGCGTGTGCGCTGAGATAAGCGTCCAATTCCGGGCTTTCCCGGCGCTGTTCCTCGCGCACGTAGTACACCAGGAAATCGGCCTGCTCCAGGTCATAGGTTTCGATTGGGGAAATGTAGACCGTTTCACCATCGAAAAAGGGCGCAAAGTATTCGGCGTAGCGCGTGGCTGCTGAAATTTCGTTCCCATAGGTATCATTGAGATACTCGGCTGCCAGGCTCAAACCTTCCCCATCCCCCAACAGGAAAATCTCTTTGGCTGCGTCGGTGCCGCCAAGCAGCGGTTCGTAGTAGGCCACCATATAAGGGAACGAGCGCACGAACGGCAGCAGGTGGAAGAGTACTACCAGCAGTCCACCCGCCGCATAGGTAAAAGATTCTGGTGATAACTTGATCGACTTGAATTTATCGCGGCTCCAATCCAGCGTCCGCACCAGGTAATAACCCGCCACAATGTCCAGGAACAGGAAGCTGGGCAGCAGGTAGCGCTGAATTTGCTTGGCAGCCATGCCCATCACGAGCATGAAGCCCAACGCGAAGACCAGCAAATAGATCACGCGCCCGTCCCATTCGTCCAGCCGTTTCCTGAACAGGTCGACCAGCAGCCAGCCAAACGCCATCAGCACGAAGATCAAGGTCAACGGCGTAGTGCGATACAGCCAGGTCAGCGGGTAGAAGCTCGGGCCGGGCGTATAGACCAACTCACCGCGGAAGAACTGGCGCGGCGAATCGAAGACCTGGTATTTGCGGTATTCTTCCAGCTTGGCGATCACGTCCGGGTTGTTGCTGTACAGTGCCTCGACCTCTTCATCGGTCACATCGCCACCATGTGGGGTGTTCACCCCCCACATTACGCCGGTCACCAGCCGCGAGATCGTGTAGCGCGGCTGCGTCCACATCGCCGGCCAACCCACATAGAAGGTGATCACCAGTAACAGCAGCCAGAGTCCCGCCATTTTCAGGCGCGGGAACCATTTGAAGCCAAAGGCTTTTTTCGCCCGGTCGAACAATGCCAGGAAATCATTGGGCTGGAACAGAATAGTAAGCACAACCGCCCCCACCAGCATGACCGCATTGACGTTGGTCAGCAGGGCTAACCCACCCAGCATCCCGGAGAAAGCGATCCAGGGCCACTGCTTTTCTTTGGAGAATGCCACCAGCAGGGCGACGAAAGACAGCATGATGAAAGTGGCCGACACGGCGTGGACGTGCACGACGCGCGTATAGGCCAACACGAAGGGGTCCAGGGCAATGATCGTGCAGATAATGAAGCTCTGCCCGACGCGCAGCACCTGGTTGAGCAGGTAGAACAAGATCACACAACCGAAGGCGGTCAGCACACCAACCGCAAAGCGCCCAAGCATGATCCAATCCACGCCGTTGTAAACATCGAAGCCGATCTTGTTGGCGACCTTGAAGGTGAAGCCGACGATCCACATTGTGATCACGTTGGGATGCGTCATCTGGTAAGTGCCGCCAAAGTTACCGTCCAGCAGGGCGTCCCAGAAATTGAGCGAGCGGATGTGCCACAGGCTTTCATCGACGGTCAGGTAGCCGCCAATTTCCAAGATGCGCGGCACTAGCGCTATGACGAATAAGAGCAACGCCAGCAACAACACGGACAAATTTAAACGGCTCACCAACTTTTTCATTCAGGCTTCTCCTGCTGTGTTTCCCGCAATCGGGTCTGATTTAGGGGATTATAACAACGAATCCCAAGAAAGCGCAGCCGGGAAGGATAAAAAAAGCGTTCCATCTCTGGAACGCGGTAACAATCAAGGGAATTTACTCTGCCGTCGCTTCGAAGCCTGGCTGGCGTTTGCGGATCAGGGCGATCAGGCGCTGGCGTTCGCGCAGCGTTTTGGCTTCCGCTAGTTGCTGCTTGAGCTTGCCCAGGCGCTGCTTGCGCCGTTTGCGGCGACGAATATCTTTCTGCCGTTGGGTTGACATAGGTATCCTTCCTCTTTACTTGGTTTACATAAAACACAAACCGGCAAGTGGTTCCAGGCTCTTGCTGTCTTTACAACAAATCGAACCATTTGCCGGTTAGCGCAACGTGGTTTGTCCATCCCCATTCGTATAGGGGATCATCAAACCGCGACGTAATCACATTCGTTTTTTATCTTAATCGTTCTCCGACCCAGCGCGCGGCTCAGTCGTCGCCAAGCGAGCTTTTTGCCACGCTGGTTTTCAATGCCTGTCGGAGTTTCTTTTCCAGTGTGTCTCGGTCTTCAGCACGGATCACCGACCATTCATTCAAAAACTGTTTTTTCATTCTTTCGAAGGCGTCACCCTCGCTAAAGTTCAAGCGCGAGGAAACCCGTTTGCCATGCAGGTCGCGGATCATGCGCGCTTTGGTATCCAGAGACAGGTCTTGAAAAGCCTCAGCGATTTCTTTTTTCCGGGAACGATGATTATCAGGCAATTCAGCCGGTGGCCTCTTGATCAGCGTAAGTGCGCGCTGCATCTGGCTTTTGGAAGCCACCGGGCGAATATGGTCGACATCCACATGCTCAACCGGCAGCCAGTAAACGCCGTCGAATGTCTTGACCCGATAAAAAGCCTGTTTTTCCTGCTCTAAAACTTTAGTCTCTTTTGCTTTGATCTGTCCTATCCCATAATTGGCATGGACGATCCAGTCACCTTTAGAAAACGTGTCTTGTGAAGTACTCATCAGACCCGCTCTCTAGTAACTTCTTCTACGCATGGCTTTTTTGTGCTGGCGGATCTTCAGGCGACGGATAGCCTTTTTCTTCGCCAGGCGGCGCTGCTCATTTTTCGAGACGAACCAGCGTTTTTTGCGCACCGCACTTTTGATACCACTGCGAGACACAGCTTTCTTAAATCGACGAACAAGCTGCTGTTGCGATTCACCATTTCTAAGTTCTACTTTAACCAAAGCGATAAACCTCCTTTATATTATTTTTCGGGAACCAAAAAGTTCCGATCAGATCACACACATCCAACCGGAACCATTTATGCATTACAGGGAAAAGCAAAAAGATTTGGCCGAACTCGCACCAAATCCTAAGAAGCCCCCGCTAAGTTTGGAAAGGCATTCCGAAAACCTTCGATCTTTCTAAACCAACCGCCCCCCTATTGCGATGACAATGTCATCATTGTGATTTTGTTAGTTGATTTCTCCAATACTTCTTAGGTTGCCCTGAAAACTTACTCAGGTTCCAGATTATTATTGACTCAAATTATAACACACCATCCTACCCCGCTAATTAAGGAGGGCTTACAGTTCATTAATCCCTTCAAAATTCTGGTCTTAGATCGAATCCCATCCAAAGATATTGACGCGCGTAAAAAACTCTGATAGACTCCCGCCTCGTACGTTTAAAATTCGTATTCTATTCAGCCAACAAGCCTTGTACAAGCCAAAGCCGTCTGGTATAATGCCTTGCGCTTTAACGGGCGTTTTTAACAATAGAATACGCCGACGTAGCTCAGTTGGCAGAGCACTCGCCTTGTAAGCGAGCTGTCATGGGTTCGAATCCCATCGTCGGCTTCCATTGCAGGTTAGTGAGCATGGCTGGAGACCCGGCCCTGCTTGCCAGCCCACAATGGAGCTGCGATAAACATTCTAACCCGGGCGGATACCCAAGCGGCCAAAGGGGACTGACTGTAAATCAGTTGTCAGACGACTTCGGAGGTTCGAATCCTTCTCCGCCCACTCAGACTAGAGCCGAGCGTTATTAAAAAACCTCGGCTTAGTCGTGTGTAATTAGCCCTCATAGCTCAGACGGTAGAGCACATTCTTGGTAAGAATGAGGTCATGGGTTCAAATCCCATTGAGGGCTCTTGAATTACACATCTTTCAAAGTCATGATTGAAGGAGATGAAGATACATGGGTAAGGAAAAATTTGTACGCGACAAGCCGCACCTGAACGTAGGGACGATGGGACACATCGACCACGGGAAGACCACGCTGACGGCCGCCATCACCAAAGTAGCCGCCATGCAGGGGCACGGTGACTTCCGGGCATTCGATACGATCGACAATGCGCCCGAAGAGCGCGAACGCGGGATCACC
>JBNKDB010000248.1:0-4345 GCA_050288045.1 Anaerolineales bacterium
AAGCTCAGGCTGGGGATGTAGCGCGGCTTGGCGTGCGGCACGATCTTGCTCGCCAGTATATTGGCTACATCCTGAGCAGTGCGCTTGTCCGGTTCACCTTCCAGCAGCACGGCATCCTGCATATTCCAGAGCAGCACGCTGCGCGGCGCTCTCGGATCATCCACGAACACCCAACCGGGCGTGTTCCCATCCAGGATGGAATAGATCACCAGGCTATAGTCCAGCTCCTGAATGCAAGGATAGACGCGGTCATAGGCGTCGGGGGTGATAAGGTGCATTTTCTTTTTCCAATCTCTTCTAAAGATTTGGTATCAGGAAGATAGCTGCATCAGTAATCAAGTAAATAAGTATACAGGGGCAGTTCGCTTAAATGTTTGTGTACCTGTTTCCAACTTTGCGGTTATTGTAATTCAACTACCAGCTATGGTCCTTTGAGCACGGCGATCAAATAATAGATCAGGATCGCAATCACTGGCAGACCGATCAATATGAGCAGGATGATACGTTTATAGAAAGCACGGTATCTTGCCACACGGCGGAAATCCCTGGATACCCGCTCAACATGGTCCAAATCCTCCATCGATTCCAAGCGTTGTTTTAGCTGCTTACGTTCGTATTTATCAGCGAGGAGATCCTCCCTCTTATCGGGGTACCATCCAGGCACTCTTTACCTCCACTTCGAAACCTAATGCTCCAGCTACGGTCCTTTGATCACGGCGATCAAGTAGTAAATCAAGATAATGATGACCGGCACCACCACAACTAAAAAGAGTTTAATGCGTGAATGTAGAAGCTTATTTTTTAGATGTTGGTTGAAATCAATGGTCGCTTTTTTTCGATAATATAAATCGCCTGTAGATTCGAGGCGCTGCTTTTGTTCGCGGGAATGCTTTTCGGCAAGCGTTCTTTCTCCCGCATCGCCATGTATTTTCGCAGCCACTTCATTCCTCCACTTCGAAAACCTGCAAATCCGAGAAGCGCACGGTCACGGCCGTCTGGCCCTGGGAGCGCACAAAAAAGCCCAGCGTGCCAGAATACAGCACGGTATCGCGTACACTGAACAGGTAGTAGTCATCCACGAAAAAGCGCAATTCATCTCCTCCGGCCCAAACCCCTAGCTTGACCGTACCGGGCACGGTAGCGGGGATCAGGCCGCTGCGCACATAATCGGCCATTGTGCTGGGCTGGCCGCGGAAAATGCGGTCGACTTTGGCGCGCCCGTCACAGGTCAACGTGAAACGATAAAAATCGGCAGCGGAAGCGACGCGCACCAGCATACCGTACTCATCTGCACCGGAACACAATGCCACGTTGGCGGTCGTTTCAGCATAAAAGTCGCTCAAGACCGGCTGCTGGCGGGTGGTGAACAGGTAAACACCGGGGTCGGTCACCGCCAGGGTGAGGTGACCGTTGGCAACCGTCGCGCTACCGCTGTTCGAAGTAGCCAACGCCCAGGCTGCCCCGGAACTGAAATCATCGCTGAACATCGGCTCCCCGATCCCGGCGCGCAGGTCAGGGGTGGGTGTGCGTTCGACCGTGGGGAAAGCCGTCGCCGTGCGCGTGGGCGGGAACCAGGCAATCGTGGCCGTGGGCGTGAACGTACTCGTCGGTGTTAGCGTCGGTAGGGGGGTAGGGATGACATCCTGCATCCTATCCACAACTGCGCAACTCGAAAAAATAAACATCATTCCAATCAGCAATACTGATGGCGTTTTTTTAAATGAAGATAGCATACAAATACAGTTTATATCAATTGAATAAGATAGATATTAACAGGTGCTCAACATGTTGAGCACCTGCAGGGTCACTTCGATAAACAAGATTCAAATATCAGTCGCTTTGCCAAACCCAACAGCAGGGTATTTTAGGCCAAGTATCGCTAACCGATCACCACCATCTGATCGCGCTCCGCCCCGACCGAGACCCAATGCACGGGCACTCCGGCCAGCGATTCGACGCGCTGGATGTAGGCCGTAGCCGCCGAGGGCAAATCTTCCCAGGTGCGCGCCCCGCTGATGTCCACATTCCAGCCGCGCAGTTCTTCATAAATCGGTTCGAAGCCAGAGAGATCGGCTGGTCCCATGGGCAGGTCTTTGTAAATCTGGCCGTCTTTCTGGTAACCCACGCACAATTTCAACGGATCGAGGCCGGTGAGAATATCCAGCTTGGTCAATGCCAGCACGGAAAGCCCATTGACGCGCACGGCGTAGCGCAGCAAGACCAGGTCCAGCCAACCGACGCGGCGCGGCCGCCCGGTGGTAGTGCCGTATTCATCCCAATGCGCTTCACCGGTGCCGCGCAGGCGGCTGGCGATTTCGCCTTCCAATTCGGTTGGGAAGGGGCCTTCACCGACGCGCGTTTGGAAGGATTTGGCAACGCCGACCACGCGGTGTACATCGCGGAAGCCGACGCCCAACCCGATCAGCGCCCCGGCCGCGGTGGGGTTAGAACTGGTCACATAGGGGTAGGAACCATGATCCAGGTCGAGCAGTGTGCCCTGCGCACCTTCGGCCAAAACGGTCTTGCCATCGGACAAGGCTTCAGAAACAATCGCCGATACGTCGGCAATGTAGGGTTGCAAATTGCGGGCATAATCCAGATATTCAGCCGCCACCACCTGGGCATCCAGCGGCTCAGCATTGTAAATCTGGGTAAGCTGCTGGTTGGCCGCTTCGGTATGCTTGAAGACCAGATCGGCAAAATTTTCTTCGTCCAGCATCTGGCCGAAGCGCAGTCCATGACGGGCGATCTTATCGACGTAAGCCGGGCCAATGCCGCGTAGGGTAGTACCGATCAATTCAGCGCCGCGGCTTTGCTCCTGGGCTTTATCCAGGGCAACGTGCGCCGGGGTGACCATATGAGCGGCATGTGAGACTTTCAAACGCTCCGGGCCAACTTCCACACCAGCCTGCTGTAACTGTAAGATTTCATCCAGCATGGTGCTGGGATTGACAACCAGGCCGTTGCCCAATAAACCAATCGTGTGAGGCCGTACCAGCCCCGAAGGGATCAGATGCAATTTGTAAACATTATCGCCGACATGCACGGTATGCCCGGCATTATCGCCGCCGCTGTAGCGCGCCACGTAATCCGCCTCTACGGCCATCAAGTCGACCATGCGGCCTTTGCCTTCGTCGCCCCACTGTGCTCCTACCAGAATATCCAGTGGCATTGCTTTCTCCTCTATTAACAAAATAAAGACACAAAATCGCTTTGCGCTTTGCCGTTGATTATTCCAATTATAGCAGGAATATATCCGCCCTAAATTAGCGTAAGGAGTGCGCCGACAATCCCATCTTAATCTCAGAATTGCAGTAAAATACCGAGGCCAATATTCAAATAAAGGAATGGATCAAGATGCGTTCAGTCGTGCGCTCGAAAATTCATAAAGCCACGGTTACGGGGGCAGACGTGAATTACGTGGGCAGCATTTCCATCGACCAGGACCTGATCGAAAAAGCCGGGCTGTGGCCCGGCGAGAAGGTGCTGGTGGTCAGCAATACCTCCGGGGCGCGCCTGGAAACCTACGTGATCGTTGGTGAGCGCGGCTCCGGCGAGATCACCATGAATGGGGCAGCCGCCCACCTGATCAAAGCGGGGGAAGAGATCATCATCATCGGCTTCGAGATCACCGACCAGCCCATAGAACCGACCTTCATCCTGGTGGATGAACACAATCACTTTGTGCGATATTTGTAAGATTAGTTGAGTGGTTTTGTAGTTGGGTAGTTTGATTGTCAGTCGAATAGTCAGATAGTCGTTGGTCGGATAGTCATTTTCCTGGCAGCCAATCCTTCAAGGGCAAAGACTCGTTATAAAAAATGCCGGTTGGCACACCTTGACCCACCGGCATTTCAACTCTCATGTTCCCGTGCCCCCACCCTCTAACTGTAAACTGTTTACTGCATACTAACTACTGGTAGCGTTCTTTGATATTCGGTACCAGATATTCTTCGAAGCAGCGTTTTAAATCGTACTTTGGCATCCAACCCCACTCTTCACGCGCCGCAGAGTCGTCCATATCCATTGGCCAAGTATCCACAATGCGCTGGCGTTTAAGGTCGGGTTTATAACCAATCTCGGCATCCGGGAAGGCCTGTAATACCTGTTCGCGGATTTCGGCCGCAGAGAGGCTGAAGCTGGTCACGTTATAGATCACATGGTTGAGGTCTTCAAGCGGGGCAGCAGCCAGATCAAGCAGCGCATCGACTGCATCGGGCATCGCCATGAACGGCAGCACGCGGTCAGGCTCCACGAAACAGTCATAGGGCTTGCCTTGAGCGGCGGCGTGCAGCATCTCCGGGCCGTAATCGGTCGTGCCGCCGCTAGGCAGCGTAAAAGCGCT
>JBNKDB010000249.1:0-5450 GCA_050288045.1 Anaerolineales bacterium
AGGCGGCACCTTTCGGAGCATACTCGCGCCCGGCCAGGTATTCGAAAGTGGTCGCGTCCGGGGCGATCATGCCGGCGCGTGCGCCGCCTTCGATGGACATATTACACACAGTCATGCGCTCTTCCATGGTGAGGCCAGAGATGGCCGAGCCGGTGTATTCGAAGACGTGACCGGTGCCGCCGCCGGTGCCGATCTTGGCAATCAGTGCCAGAATAATATCCTTGGCGGAAACGCCCGGGGCAAGCGAGCCGTCGATACGAACTTCGAAAGTCTTGGGCTTGAACTGCAATAAACATTGACTGGCGAGTACGTGTTCGACCTCACTGGTGCCAATGCCGAAGGCGAGCGCGCCGAAGGCACCGTGGGTGGAGGTATGGCTGTCGCCGCACACGATGGTCATGCCCGGCTTGACGAAACCTTGTTCTGGCGCAATGACGTGTACGATGCCGTGATGGGGTGAACCAAGTTCGTATAGCTCGATTCCAAAGTCGGCACAGTTCGTTTTGAGCTGGTCCAACTGGGTGCGCGCCATTGCATCCAACAACGGGATCGATAGATCGGTAGTCGGCGTGGAGTGATCCATGGTGGCGATGGTCTTGTCCGGGCGGCGGACCTTGAGATTGCGCCCGCGTAATCCGGTGAAGGCCTGCGGTGAAGTGACTTCATGCACTAAATGCAAGTCAATGTAGAGGATCGAAGGCGCGTTCGCCTCCTCGGCGACCACGTGCCGGTCCCAAACTTTTTCGAAGAGAGTCTGTGGCTTAGGCATTGACAGTCTCTTTGGATTTTTGGGCGATCTTTGCACTGGTTTCTGCTTTGCCATAGCGACCACTGGCGACCAGTAATTTGTTGAGCGCGGCCAGGTAAGCCTTGGCGCTGGCGACGATCACATCAGTGTCGACGCCATGCCCACCAAAGGTGCGTGGCCGGGAGACATTCTGTTCGGGCAGCTTGCGCTGGGGGATGCTGCCGTTGTCCGCCTGCAAGCGCACGGATACCTCACCGATAGCGTCGATACCTTCTGTAATCGCATTCACGCTGTATTCCTGTAAGGTGTTGGGCATCTTCACGATCTCGTCGATGGCCGAGAAGGTGGCGTCAACCGGGCCGGTGCCAATCGCCGCCTGGATGTAAAGCTGGTCGTCCGGGCCGCGCAAGCGGACTGTGGCGGTGGGCATGCCCATCGTGCCGCAGGCAACCTGCAACCCATCCATGCTGAAGATTTCGTGCGGCTGGGAGATTTGGTCGGCGACCACGGCTTCCAGGTCGGCTTCGGTAATGACCTTCTTGCGGTCCGCCAGTTCTTTGAAACGCTTGAAAGCGCGGTTGAGTTCTTCTTGTTCTAGTTCGTAACCAAGCTCGGCCAGTTGGGCTTTGAAGGCATGGCGGCCGGAGTGTTTGCCTAACACCAGCCAGGATTGGCTGACGCCGACCATATCCGGGCGCATGATCTCGTAGGTTTCGTGATGCTTGAGCATGCCGTCCTGGTGGATACCGGCTTCATGGGCAAAGGCGTTAGCCCCGACAATGGCTTTGTTGGGCTGCACGGGAATGCCGGTGAAGTTGGAAACCTGGCGACTGGTACGCGTGAGCAGGGTGGTGTCGATCCCGGTTTCGAGGTCATACATCTGTCGCCGGGTGCGAATGGCCATAACGACTTCTTCCAGGGAGGTGTTCCCGGCACGTTCACCGATACCGTTGATGGTGACTTCGGCCTGGCGGGCACCAGCCTGGATACCGGCTAATGTATTAGCGGTGGCCAGTCCCAGGTCGTCGTGGCAGTGGACGGAGACGATCGCGTTTTCAATTCCGGGTGTATGTTCCATGATTCCGGAAATCAGCGCACCAAATTCTTGCGGTGTAGTATAGCCAACTGTGTCGGGGATATTCAAAGTGGTTGCCCCGGCTTTGATGGCTTCGCCGAGGACCAGGTATAGGAATTCGGGATCGCTGCGCCCGGCGTCTTCAGGGGAGAATTCGACATCGTCGCAAAATGATTTGGCGTAAGCGACCATTTCGGCGGTGCGTTCGACGACTTCCTCGGGGTCCATCTTTAATTTGTACTTCATATGGATAGGAGACGTAGCCAAGAAGGTGTGGATACGCGGACGGGCAGCGTGCTTCACGGCCTCCCAGGCGGCATCGATGTCTTTCTTGTTGGCGCGCGCCAGGCCACAGATGATTGGTACCGGGCGGGACAGCTCGGCTTCATCGGCAGGGGAATTGCCCACTTCGACGGCAATACGGCGGACGGCTTCCAGGTCGTCCTGAGATGCAGCAGGGAAACCAGCTTCGATCACGTCCACACCAAGCTTGGCGAGCGCGCGGGCGATTTCTAGCTTTTCAGCGGAAGTCAGTGTCGCTCCAGGAGATTGCTCTCCATCTCTCAGGGTGGTATCGAAGATCCTTACATAATCGTCCTGCATTGTGGTTACTCTCCTGCTTTAATATGTACGGGTTGAATAAAGGGCATCATATCGCGCAATTCTGCGCCGACTTTTTCCAATAAGAGGTCTTGCTCAAGGGCGCGCATCTTGTTGAACTGGGGGCGATCCTGTTCGTTTTCTGCGATCCAATTCTCTGCAAATGAACCATTCTGGATGTTGTCCAGCAATTGGCGCATGGCACCTTTGGTCTCCTCGGTAATGATCTGCGGCCCGGCGGTGTAGTCGCCATACTCAGCGGTATCGGAAACGGAATAGCGCATGTAATTCAGACCGCCGCGGTACATCAGGTCGACGATCAATTTGAGTTCGTGCAAGCATTCGAAATAGGCGATCTCCGGTTGGTAGCCAGCTTTGACCAATGTCTCGAACCCGGCCTTGACCAATTCGGCGACACCGCCGCAGAGTACAGCTTGCTCGCCGAAGAGGTCGGTTTCAGTCTCTTCTGCGAAGGTGGTTTCTAGAACCCCGGCGCGGGTAGCACCCAGCGCGTAAGCGTAGGATAAGGCGACATCCTTGGCCTGGCCGCTGGCGTCCTGTTCGACGGCCAACAGGGAGGGTGTACCGCCGCCTTCCACGAAGACCTCACGCACGCGATGCCCGGGTGCTTTGGGGGCGATCATGCTGACGTCTACACCTTCGGGGGGAGTGATCGTCTCGAAGCGGATGTTGAAGCCGTGAGCGAACATCAGTGTCTTGCCTGTGGAAAGGTAGGGGAGGATCTTTTCCTGGTAAATCTTGGGCTGAGCCGTATCGGGGGCCAGGATCATGATCACGTCCGCCCATTCGGCGGCTTCCTCAACAGTGGTGACTGTTGCGCCGTCCGCTTCGGCTTTGGCGACCGATTTGCTGTCGGGGCGCAGACCTACTTTTACTTCTACATCACTGTCTTGTAGGTTGAGGGCGTGGGCATGCCCCTGAGAGCCATAGCCAATGATAGCGACTTTCTTGGATTTGATGAGTTCAGGATTTGCGTCTTTTTCGTAGTAGATGGTTGCCATGAGAATTTTGACCTTCTTTTTAAAAATTAGATTTCGTATTCAGGGGAATGTCCGTTGCCATTGGTGTTGCCGTTGGCACCAGGGGTGTAGCGTATACCAATCGAGTCGCCGCGCAGCATGGCAACCTGGCCAGTACGCACCATTTCGATAATGCCCATCGGACGTAGTAGTTCGACCAGACTTTCGATCTTTTCTTCCGTGCCGGTGATTTCCAGGATGATCGAATCGGGGGCAACGTCGACGACCTTGGCACGGAAAATGTTTGCCAGGTTGGTAACTTCGGCGCGGCTTTCCGGGGTTGCTGCTACCTTGATCAGTGCCAGGTCGCGGGTTACGGTAGGTTGGTTAGTCACATCCTGGACGTCGATCACATTGACGAGCTTGTACAGGTTGGCTTCTACTTTGCGGGCGTCTGCTCCGGCGTGCTCCATCACGATGGTCATGCGAGAGACGTTAGGGTCCTCGGTACGGCCGACCGCCAGTGATTCGATATTGAAGTTGCGTCTACGGAACAATGAGGCCACCCGGTTCAGCACGCCGGGTTTGTTTTCTACTTTTGCAATCAGAGTGTGGTTCATGTCATTTTCCTCTTGGGTCACTTATTTTCGGCTTGCTGGCGGACGATGGGGCGGCGCATCATTTCATCCAGGGCGGCACCAGAAGGTACCATGGGATAAACAGAATCTTCTTTTTCAACCTGGTACTCGATCAATACTGGGCCAGGGGTTTGCTGGGCAAACTCGATCGCGTCTTTGACGTCTTCGTACTCGGTCACGCGTCTCGAGGGGATGCCGTAGGCTTCGCCGACCTTGACGAAATCCGGCCCACTGAGTTTTGTGGCGGCGTAACGCTTGTCGAAGAAGAATTCTTGCCACTGGCGTACCATGCCCAGGAAGCTGTTATTGATGATCAGGATCTTGACGTTGGCACCTTCCTGTACGGCGGTTGCCAATTCGGGCAAGGTCATCTGGAAACTGCCATCGCCTTCGATTGTCCAGACCTCGCGGTCTTTGTGGGCAAACCAGGCCCCGATGGCGGAGGGCAAACCAAAGCCCATCGTACCCGCGCCGCCGGAAGTGATCAGCCGGAAAGGTTGTTCGAGGTGGTAGTACTGCGCGGCCCACATTTGGTGTTGGCCGACACCGGTGGTGACGATGGCGTCTCCGGCGGTTTTCTCCCAGAAGTCGCGAATCACATGGGCGGAATGTAGTTTTTCTTCGTTGGGCCAGGCCAGGATGTCGCGCTCTTCACTTTCGGCGCGCCATTCAGAGATCTGGTCGAGCCATTCTTCGTGGTCGCCCGGTTTGACCATTGGGGTGAGGTCATTGAGTACGGTCTTCAAATCACCAACCAAGGGAACGTCTACTTTGACGTTCTTGTGGATTTCGGAAGGATCGATCTCGATGTGAATTTTCTTGGCGCGTGGGGCATAGGTGCGCAGGTTGCCGGTTACACGGTCGTCGAAGCGCATCCCAAAGGCCAGCAGCAGGTCGGAGTCCTGGATGGCCTGGTTGCAATATGCTTCACCGTGCATGCCCATCATGCCCAGGCTGTAGGGATGGGAGGCGGGCATGGAGCCTAAACCTAACAAGGTCATAGCAACGGGAGTCTGCGTTTTCTCGGCATATTTGCGTAATTCATCAATTGCGCCGGACATCTGCACGCCGTGTCCAGCCAGGATTACAGGGCGTTTGGCTTCGGCGATCAGGGCTGCGGCTTTCTCCAGGTCTTCCACCGGGGCGTGTTTGGGGGGCTTGTACCCAGGCAGGGAGACTTCGCCGGGCGGATCGAATTCGGCTTCGTCGATCTGAGCATTCTTGCAGATGTCGACCAGCACCGGGCCGGGGCGGCCGCTCTTGGCGATAAAGAATGCTTCGCGCAACGCCGGGGCAATTTCGTCGGCTGAAGTAACGACATAGTTGTGCTTGGTGATTGGTAACGTAATACCGGTTACGTCTGTTTCCTGGAAGGCATCGCCACCAATTAGATGTGCAGCGACCTGACC
>JBNKDB010000250.1:0-4045 GCA_050288045.1 Anaerolineales bacterium
GGCCGGAGAACCGCCCAAGGTACCCGAAGCCAACACCTTCCTGGATGTATTGCTGGGGGCGGAACTGGTGTGGACCAACCGGGCCGAGATGAAGACCAAACTGGTCTCCGTGTTCCAGGAAGCCAAAGCCGCCGGGCGCAAGCCTTACCTGATCCCTTATGGCGGTTCGAATGCCACCGGTGCGGCAGCCTATGCCTATGCCATTGGGGAACTGGTCGAGCAGGGCGTGGACGTGGACTGGATTGTATTCGCCTCGTCTTCGGGCGGCACGCAGGCCGGCATGGTAGCCGGGGCGGCGTTGTATGATTTCCAAGGCGATGTATTGGGTATCAGCGTCGATGAACCCGCCGAGCCGCTCAAGGAACGCGTCGCCGACCTGGCCGAGCGCACCGCCGAACTGCTGGGCGAAACGCTTGAATTTTCGGCCAAAGAGATCATGGTCAACGATGATTATCTAGGAAAGGGCTACGCCGTGATGGGCGCGCCGGAGATCGAAGCCATCCAGATGTTCGCCCGCCTGGAAGGACTGCTGGTCGACCCGGTCTACACCGGGCGGGCCGCAGCCGGGTTGATCGACCTGATCCGCAAAGGCTTCTTTACCCAGGATGAAACTGTGCTCTTCTGGCACACCGGTGGTTCTCCGGCTCTGTTTACAGATACGTATCGCGCTGATTTGCTTAAATGATCTAAGGGAGGAAAACCTCTCACACTTCTTCAGCAGGAAAAAGGCATTGCGATGACTGCACATCCGCTCGATCAAACCAATCAAAGGCTAGCGGCTTTCACAAAAAGCTTTTGGTTTTTGATCATCATTTTTTTACTATTTGCGCTGCCACCCTATGCTTCAAAATCCTACCCACTGGCTGATTGGCCGTGGGTAAACCAGCATATTCTCACTCATCCAATCAAGTCACTCTTTTCAGCGTATTACTGGATTTTCAAAATCATTCCTGTCATACTGATTATGCTACTCAGCTTCTTCGGAAACCAGATCAGGCCATTTTTTAGCAGCTACGTTGCCATTAGCTATATACTTTTTGCAGTTTTACAAAGCGTCTCAATTACAGAGAAGTATGGTCTGGGAATCTGCACGTCCAATCTAATCGTATTTCTCCTGATCGCCGCCTGCTGGATTTGGGAAATTTTTGCCCGGCAGAATGACTACACCAGGCGAAGACAACCGTTGTGGAAATATTGGGTCATCATCCCGGCCGTGCTTACTTTTTGGGAACCGGTAAATCCGATCACTCTTTTGCCCGATTTCAATTTGATCTATCTACTTACCTCTGGGGCTGGACTGGCGTTTTGTATGATGACCCCGGTGTATATCGCCATCCTGACGATCATTTATCCACATGTCAACCTGTCGTTATTAAGGGTTACCAGTATCATCGGCGTGATAATTGGGCTGGGGAATTTGGGACTGGCATTAATCCATTTACCCGAATATTGGTGGTTGGGCGTAATGCACATTCCTTTACTATCGATTTCTATATACGGGTTGGTGCTTTCATTTTTGAATACAAACTATCGCAAAAAATTGATTTAACCCCCTAGAACTCAAGGCCACGGGATATCAGGTAAGGCTGGATAATCTCCCAGCGGCCGGTTTCTTTCAAGAAAGCGCGCACGGCTTGTGTCCATTCTTCCGGTTCTACCAATACTTTCCCATCCAACGAACGGAAGAACGGCACCAAGTTGGGCTGCTGGCGCATGATCTCGTCCAACAGCAACCAGCTTACTGGGCCGCCGTATTCAAGAATGCCGCTTTCGACATAAGAACGCAGTGCGGCCTGGTGATCGTAAGCCAGGGCACGCTGCTCGAAATGCCATTCCCCTTGCGCAAAGGTCAACAATAAATAGACCGCCTCGGGTTGTCCTTCCAGATGCAGGCCAACGCTGCCGGTCAGCAGCAGGAGCTTGTCGTTCCAGCGCTTGTGCCAGCGGCGATGATAATGCGCCCCCACGATCACAGTTTCGGGGCGGGTTTCCAAAGCGGCTTCCAGTTCGGCGTTCCACTCCCCGGCAATGCTGCGCGAAGTTCCCAACGGCGAACCATGACAAACAAACACGTCCTGTCCATCCGGGCCATCGATATGCATGGAGAACGTTAAGGCTTCCAATTGGGCAGCGCATTTCGCCGGGTACTGCCCGGCAATGAACTGTAAGGGGCCAAAACGGATCGAATGCTTGATCTCGGAGTCAGGTTCCGGGCCATGGAACTTGAGCACGTATTCCTCGTGGTTGCCCCTGAGGATGGGAATATCCCGGTCAAGCAGCGTGTTCCAAACTGCCATGCCGGTCGAATAAGGGATTCCCAGCATGTCCCCGGCGCACACCACCACGTCCGGCTGCTGGCGCTCAATATCCTCCAGGATGGCGTGCAGGGCGTGGATATTGCTGTGGATGTCGGCAAAGACGGCAATTTTCATATCGTAATCAGGGGAACAGGCGCTCGTAATGCGCCCGGATCAGGGCGATGGCCTTTTGGATCAATTGGCGGTTCTCTTCGATCTGGTGCCAACGGCTGGCCCCGGAAGAATGCGGCAGGGGAATCACCCAGCGCCCGTCGACCTGCTTCTGGGTGCCGATGATCTCGGTCAGTTTGAGCTTACTGGAGAAAAAGCGCACGATCGCCAGGCGGCCAATCGGGATGATGACTTCGGGGTTCACCAGGGCGATTTCCTGATCGAGGAAGGGACGACATAATTTCTGCTCGGCGCGCGTCGGCACGCGGTCACCACCACCACTGCCCTTACCGGGAAAACATTTGGTGACCGAACTCATGTATTGCGTGGAACGGAACCAGTCTTCTTCGATCCCGGCTTCGCCCAGCCATTCGAACAGGCGCTTGCCGCTGCCGGCATTGAACGGGCGTCCAGCTTCGACTTCGGTCACGCCGGGGGCCTGGCCGATGGTCATCATGCGGGCGGAATGCGCGCCTTGCGTGACCGCCGGGGGGTAGATTTCATAGCCTGCTTCGGCGCATTTACGGCAGGCGCGCATCGTCTTTTGTAATTCGGCGAAAGCTTTCGCAGTGTCTTCAGGCATATTATGATTTCGACTCCCCACTGATCTGTGCCCAGGTTTCCTGGAAGTAGCGCGCGTCCTCTTCCATGATCGGGCTTTCACACAAGATGCGCCCGCCGCAGCCAAACTCCGTCAGCGCCTTGAATAGGGCTTCCAGGTCGAAATCCGATTCCCGGATGGGCAGGTGGTTCTGCTCACCCTTCTCCGTGTACTCGATCCCGGATAGATGGCAGCTCAGGCGTTTGAGGGCCTTGTTGCCCAGCGCCTTGCCGTAAGCCTCGAAGACCTCGCACCACTCGTCATAGCTGTTCATCGTACCGTCGCCGGGGCGGGCGTGCAAGTGGGCGAAATCCAGGCAGGGTTCGACGCCGTTGATGGCCTTGCTCATTGCCAGCGTATCTTCTAGCGAACCGAGCATGGCGCCTTTGCCCATCGTCTCCGGGCGCAGCGTAGCGGGGTTCCCGACCGCGGCCAGTTCTTCGGCGCAGCCTGCCAATCGCTTGATAGCGATCGGCAGCACCTCTTCGGGCGGGCGCTCGAAGTACGAACCGGGATGGAAGATGATCTCAGTCGCTCCGGCCAGGTTGCCGAAGTGGGCGGCGTCCATCAGGCGTTTACGCGATTTGGGCCATTCATCTTCGTCGGCATTCAGATTGATGTAATACGGAGCATGCACACTCAAGAGCACATCGGCTTCTTCCCCGGCAGCTTTGATGGCCGCGCAGGTCTTCTCCGAAACGCGCACCGAGCGCACCCAGCCCAATTCCAGCGCGCCCAGTCCCAACTCGGCGATGCGCAAAGTAGCACCAACGCTGCCACCGGGTTTCTTGGGCGTAGAAATGGGCGAGCCAACCGTACCAAAACGAAACGATAACATAGTTACCTCTTTTATTTAACAGAACCAAATCTAGAAGGGGCTATTATAACAGGCCGTGTTGGTAACACTTACCACCCAAAGATAACGGTAAGTTTTTCCCACAACGGCGGACCAAGCACCAGCAAGCCGATCAGCACC
>JBNKDB010000251.1:0-6932 GCA_050288045.1 Anaerolineales bacterium
CAGGTAGATACGGAGATGCAAGAAAAGCCGGTCTCGCCCTGGTTTGGGATGCTTTATCAACCCCAGAAGACGATCCGGCACATTATGGGGCGAAGGTATCCAGCCAGGAAGATTGGCGTGTTGCTGTTCTTACTCGATTTCGTTCAGACGGTGTATGGCTGGTTCTATCTTGGTTTCCGACGAGAGATTAATTTACTCTTGGTGTTTGGTCTGGCAGTAACGGTCGGGCCGGTTGTCCAGGCGATTGGAAATTTTTTCCTCGGTTCTTATTTGAGTTGGGTGGGTAGTTGGTATGGCGGCAAGGCAGACACTGAAAAGGTCCGGGCCGCGTTGGCTTGGTCTAAGGTGCCGCTGGTGTGGGGATTTAGTTATATGATATTGGCGTTCCTTGTTCTAGGAATAGATGTTTTGAGGGAAAAATTCTCATACGTTATATATACGATTATTGGGTTTTCTTCCCAAAAATTGTGGTTATTGGTATTTGTTTTTACATTTATCTGTGTCGGATTGATTTTGATCCTATTTGGACTTTGGTCGCTTGCCCTAACCTTGCTTGCCCTGGCCGAGGCGCACCAGTTCTCCATCTGGAAAGCGCTGCTCACTGTGGTGACTGCCTTTGGGATTTGCTTGCTTCCTTTTATTTGTTTCTTGATTTTCGACAACTTCGTATTCGACCCGCGCTGGTAAATCCTACCCACGCGCTCCGCTTTGTGGCACAATAGGGGGCATGAGCCTTGAACAATTTTTTGCCGACCCGGCCAACGTGGCCGAGAAACAAAGCTTACCCGTCCTACGTGCGCTGACCGAACGCTACGCTGACGAAAAACCGTTCAGCGGTCTGAAGGTCGCGTTGGGCTATCTATTAGTACGCAACTCGATGATCGTCTTCGAAGCGGTATGGCGCGGCGGTGCAGAACTTGTGATCGCCGACGCCTTTGCCAGCCCGGCCACTGCTCCGGTGCTGGCCGACCTGGCGCGTTATGATGTGCCGGTCTACAGTGTCGTGCAGGCCGTCGAGCAAACCGACCTGTACATGGATATCAATTGTGTGCTGGGGCGCGTCAAGGCGCCTGCCGCGGCGGTCGAGATCACGCGTACCGGCGTGCATCATTACGAGCAGATCGCCTGCCCGGTAGTCAGCGCCGATAACTGCCGCGCCAAAAAGATCGAGGGCTTCTTCGGCACCGGCAACAGTTTCAGGCGCGCCTGGGAGCAACTGCGTCCCGACGATGCACTGGCAGGCAAACGCAGCGTGCAGTTCGGCTACGGCAAGATCGGGCGCGGCGTGGCTTTCCAAACCCGCAAGGCCGGGATGGTGGTCACAGTGGTCGATCCCAGCCCAGAAGCGCGCGCCAAAGCCGCCGCGGATGGTTTCGCGGCACTGGATTTTGAAGCTGTCCCCGCTTTACAAAAAGCCTTGAGCCAGGCGGATGTGGTCATTTCGGTCACCAGCATCCCCGATATCCACAGCGCCAGTGACGTTCCGGCGGCCTGGTTCCGGGCCAATCGTCCGGTGCTGGTCAACCTGGGGGCGCAGGATGAATTCGGACCGGACTTCGCTGATGCCGAAATTTTGGGCGGGCGTGAAATTCCACTCAACTTCCACCTCGCCCAGCCGACCCTGAACCGCTATGTCGACCCGCCGCTGGCGGCGCACGTCCTGGCGCTGGAAACGCTCGTCAAGCAGCGCGCCAATCTCGAAAATGGCATTCATCCCCTGCCGCCTGAAATGGACGCCTGGCTGCTGCAAACCTGGCGCACCAGTTGGCCGGACGAAGACCTGACCGGGATCGGGGAGGAATTGGGACTGTAACACTATGTCGCTTGCAAGCTTGTTGAGCCATTGGCGGGCCGAGCCAACCATCGGCGGTAATATCGTCGATTGGCGCACGATCCCCGCCCGCCCTGCCCAGACGGCCCCATTCCCGGCCGGGCTGCACCCGTTGTTGACCAACGGCCTGACGGCGCGCGGCTACCGCCAGCTCTACACCCATCAGGCCGCGGCCTGGAACCATGCCCAGCAAGATGAGAACGTGGTTGTGGTCACCGGCACGGCCAGCGGCAAGACGCTGTGCTACAACCTGCCCGTGCTCGACCGCTTGCTGCGCGACCCTGAAGCACGCGCTTTATACATTTTCCCCACCAAAGCGCTGGCCCAAGACCAAAAAGATGAACTCGACCAGTGGAACGCCGTTTTCCCGAAGGTGGATCATATCCCCACGGCGACTTACGACGGCGATACTTCCCCAACGGCGCGGCCCAAGGTGCGCGGCAAGGCGCGTCTGATTCTCACCAACCCGGACATGCTGCATACCGGCATCCTGCCTTACCACCCTAAATGGGATACTTTCTTTTCCAACCTGCGCTACGTAGTAATCGACGAGATGCACACCTACCGCGGTGTTTTCGGTTCGCACGTTGCCAACGTGCTGCGCCGACTCAAACGCATCACCCAATTCTACGGCGCAAATCCGCAATTCATTCTGACTTCGGCCACCATCGCCAATCCGATTGAACTGTCGAAGTGGCTGATCGAAGAACGCGTCGCCCTGATCGACCAGGACGGCGCGCCGCGCGGCCCGCGCCAGTTCTTGCTCTATAACCCACCGGTGGTCGACGAAGACCTGGGCATCCGCGCCAGCGTGACCCAGGAGAGCGTGCGCCTGGCGGCTGACCTGCTGGCTTACGATATTCAAACGATCGTGTTCGGGCGCTACCGCCGTACGGTCGAGATCATCCTCAATTACCTGCGTGCTGAATCGGCCCTGGAACCCAGCAAGGTGCGCGGTTATCGCAGCGGTTACCTGCCGCGCGAACGCCGCGAGATCGAGACCGGGCTGCGAGAGGGGGATGTGCGTGCTGTGGTGGCAACCAGCGCCTTGGAATTGGGTGTCGACATCGGTGGGATGGGGGCCGCGATCATGGCCGGGTATCCCGGCTCGATTGCTAGCACATGGCAGCAGGCCGGGCGCGCCGGACGCGCCACCGATAATGCTCTCTCTATGCTGGTGGCCTCCGCCAACCCGCTCGACCAGTTCCTGATGCGTCACCCGGAATATTTCTTCGGGCGCACTCCGGAACAGGCCCTGGTCAACCCCGATAATATGTTGATCCTGCTCTCGCACATGTTGTGCGCCAGCTACGAACTGCCTTTCACGACCGGGGATAGTTTTGGGAATATCGACCCGGACCGAGTTTTGGAGTATCTCAAGTACCTGGAGGAGTCCGAGGTGCTGTACGAATCCGGGGCGCGCTATTTCTGGATGGCGGAAGAGTATCCTTCCGGCAACGTTTCCTTGCGCAGTACCTCGCCGGATACGGTTGTGCTGCATGCCTGGGATGGTGAGACCTGGCAGGTGATTGGTGAAGTCGACTCGGCCAGCGCGCGTTGGATGGTGCACCCCGAAGCGGTCTACATGCACGAAGGGCGTACCTATTTCGTTGAAGAACTCGACCTGGAAGAGTACGTCGCCCGCCTGCGCCCGGTCGAACTGGACTATTACACCCAGCCACGCCGTGACACCAGCGTGACTTTAATGGAAGAACTAGAGACCGCCCAGGCACACGGTACCGAGAAGGGCTACGGGCAGATTACGGTGACCAACCAACTGACCGGCTACCGCAAGGTGCAGTGGTACACGCACCAGAATCTGGGGATTGTCGAATTGGATATGGAGCCGACCGAACTGCAAACTACCGGCTACTGGCTGGCGCTCACCCCCGAGACGGTAACCGATTTGCAGGAGCGCGGTCTATGGAGCAATGCTCCCAACAATTACGGCCCCAATTGGAATCAACAGAAACAAAAAGCGCGCGAACGCGATAACTACACCTGCCAGGTATGCGGCGCGCCGGAAGGCGAGCGCGCCCACGACGTGCATCACAAGGTGCCTTTCCGCAGCTTTGCCGGTTATAAGGAAGCCAACAGCCTGCGCAATCTGACCACGCTGTGCCGTTCCTGCCATCGCCGGGTGGAGACCGTGGTGCGCATCCGCAGCGGCCTGGCCGGGCTGGCTTTCACGCTCGAACATTTGGCCCCGCTCTTCTTGATGTGCGACTCCGGTGACCTGGGTGTGCACGCCGACCAGAATTCCGACCTGGCGGACGGCCAGCCGGTGGTGGTGATCTACGAACAGATCCCGGCCGGGATCGGGATGAGCGAGCGTCTGTTCGACCTGCACGATGAATTGATGCTGCGCGCTTACGAACTGGTCTCGGCCTGCAAGTGCAGCGATGGTTGTCCCTCTTGTGTGGGGCCGGGCGGTGAGAGCGGGACGGGCGGCAAGCGCGAAACGCTGGCCATCCTGGAAGCGCTGAATAAACACCTTACTGCGGCGTAGGCATTTGTATTTAGTTACGTAGACGATTGTAACGGTACAGGTGTGGGTAGCAGATTTCCCCGCTCGAACCAGGTGGTTTGAGTTGATTAGTAAATGATCGAATTTCCGGGTAATTCGGCGCTTGGTTTTGACGGCAGGACCTGGCTGGCGTTGGGAGCTTTGCCCTTGAGTTCGGTGCCGCGCACGTAATAGCGACCCGTCCACTCGTCTTTCCAGCCAACGGTGACCTCGAATATGCGTCGATCTTCGATTTCTAGATGGAGAATGCTGTCCAGCTTGAAGAATTGTTCTCCGCGCAGGACATCGATCACTCCGGTGACGCTGGTCAGTCCGGTTTCTGCGTCCAGGCTGAATTGCAATTCGTACAGCACTTCAGCCAGGAACCTGCTCCTGTCGTAAACTTTCGCGATGCCTGAATTTACATTGGCGTGCATTGTGCTAGCCCCTTCGATGAAGGTAGTGTGTTGTGGGCGTTCTACTTGAATAAACAGTGCGCCCAAATTGTAATGACTAAGTCTTTGTGGTCTCTTTGTAATTTTCCACCAATAAATTACAATCCTGCAAGAAGTAAATGATTTTTGAAAACGAATTGTTACAGTTTGGGAGGTGTAACGATGAGCGCTTCTAAGTTTACCGACCCCGATTATCTACGCAATTCCCAATATCGGGACGACAGCAATCTCAACGCGCGTGCCAATCTGCACGCCCGCTTCAGCACCAATGCGTATGGCTGGCTGGCGTGGCAATTCGACCAGTTCGATTTTCCGCCGGAGGCGCAGGTGCTGGAATTGGGCTGTGGCCCGGCTTCGCTCTGGGTCGAGAATGTGGACCGCTTACCCACCGGGATTACGTTCACACTTAGTGACCTTTCCGCCGGCATGGTGGCGCGAGCGCGCGATAGATTAATGCAATCCGCCCGGCAGTTCCGTTTCCTGGTAGTCGACGCTCAATCCATCCCTTTCCCGGATGGATATTTCGATATCGTCTCCGCTAACCACATGCTTTACCATGTCCCTGACCGGGGACGCGCCCTGGCCGAGATCGCGCGCGTGCTGCGACCCGGTGGGGTGTTGCATGCCGCCACCAACGGCGATGCCCATCTGGTCGAGCTGCATGAGTTGGTAGACGATTTCGATCCCAGCCTGCGGTTTGGGTCGACATTTCGATTGGACTTCAGCCTGGAAAATGGCGCGGCCCAGCTTGAAAGATATTTCTCGAAGGTGGAATTACGCCGCCATCCCGATGCGTTGGAAGTCACCGCAGCGCGCCCGTTGGTGGATTACGTGCTGTCGATGATTTCTTTAGAGAAACCGGTCGGTGCTGCCCAGATGCAGGAACTGGAAACCTTTTTCCAGGCCAAGATCGATGCCGACGGGGCGATCCATATCAGCAAGGCCCCGGGCACGTTCGTTGCCAAGAAGTAAATGACTGCGAAGGTGCCAAAAATATGGCTATCCAGTAAATCCTAACAGGGATAGGAATGAAAGGGAATACTAAACAATGGACTTTCACGATAGGTTTGGTGACAGAATAGTACCCTTGCTACACTTTGTTGCTATTGTAATTTTGTTGGCAGGTTGCTCATCTTCAAATATGGATCGTACTCCGGGACCTACGCCAAATAATTATGGGGGTACGCCTACAACATCAGGATTACAAATGCCCCGTAACCTTAATTGTTCTTTGATCACATCGGATTCGCCTGGCCCCACTTGGCGTCAACTTACCATTGGGGAAACAAAATATGGGGAAATCATGCAAACATTGAAACCAGTTCAAGCGCAATGGGTAGAGTTTTATGGGAACATGGTATTCGAAAGTCGTAAGCCGCTTATAGAACAAGAATGGAGCCGATTTGAAGCCTGCTTCTCTGGAGATATCCTGAGCGCAATAAATGTGCTTGGCGATCAAGATCAGCCAGAGTTTTTGGAAGGTTGGCTGGCAATATATGGTGAGCCAGACCATGTTACCTGGGGAAACGATTATTTCGAGAGAAGTCTCATCTGGTTTAATGAAGGTATCCTGGTGGTCATTGAACTTCCCGAAGAGCGGAGGAGAAATGTGATGTATTTCTCTCCCATTCCCCAGGATGAAGTGGAAGCCAATTGGTTGATCCAGTCGCTGCCAAAGGAAGGCCAAGAATATCCCGGACCGACTAATGGTGAGTTTGATTTCTGTTGTGATCCTTTGCCAAAAAAACTAAACGTGGAGAATCCTTGGGGATTTGGAGAATAAAGAAGTTTTAGCAAGTTTGATTTGCCCCTCAGTTTTACGAATCGGCGCACTAGTCCTAGATGGAGTTTATTGGAGCGCAGTCTGGTTTGGAATATATAATATTGAGGAGTGAGAAAAACCATATGAATCGCCGCATGATCATTCTGACAACGATCATAATCATCACCGCAATACTTATTCTGATAGGGGTATTGCGTCCCCCGCTTGTGGGGGAATATCAATTCGACATAAAATCGCGCGAAGAAATAAATATCGAAAAAGGGGAGTCGATAAATATCCTGAAATATAGCGGTGAACAAAGCATATCATGTTTTCTAAGTGATGATCAAATCATCATATATGATCTCGAAGGAAAGG
>JBNKDB010000252.1:0-3504 GCA_050288045.1 Anaerolineales bacterium
GCCACAAGGGCCGCCCCTACCTAAAAGAACTATACCTGCTCGACCTGCTGCGGCCGAGGATTCGGTTTCGGCTTGGGTTTGGCCTTACTGAGTTTTCCGATCACGCCCACCAGGATGCGGTAAATGGTCAGGAATAACAAACTGCCGCCGGTGAACCAGTACATACCCAGCGCCCAGGCTGTGCCCGAGTCCGTGCCGCTGGTCAGGCCGTGCACCAACACCATGCCAAACACCAGGTAACTGGCAAAGTGCACCAACCGCCAGGCACGCGTCCCCATTTGCCCGCGCAGGTAGAAACTGAAGGCCACGATCGCCCACAGATAGAAACCCAACTGCCCGAGCGCGACCCAGACCGGCTTGTAATCCAGGCTGCCAAAAGGCACCATGATTTGCGGCAAGGTGTAATTGATAAACTTATCGCCAATCAAGATCAGGGCGTGGAAGAGGGCAAACGTCAGGCCAAGCAGGCTGGTATGCTGATGCAGGTCGAAGGCCACCGGGCCGCCCGGCCACATGCGCGCCATTTTATTGGTGATCATCAAACCCAAGGCCATCGAAAACCACAAGATGGCATACGAGACCAGGGCACTGCCGCGCGACAGGTACCAGTACGCTTTCGGTTCCGGTCCGAACAGGGAGTCAGATAATCCCGGCAGCCAGGAAGGCAGCAGCATCCCGGCGATCAACACGCCGACGATCACGGAGAGCATCATCAGCAAGACGGATTGCAGCGTCATTGCCGACTGCATCTCGTCCAGATCGAATTCTTCATTTCTTCTATTGGTCATGATTGGCTCCACAAATAATCTTCAAAACCTTTACTCATTTGCACACTGCCGTCTTCCAACACCAGCAGTCCGGTATACGCCCGGCGGTTGTCCAGCCAGTCCATGCCAGCCTGGCTACCCAGGATGAGTACCGTCTTGGCGGCCATTTCAGCTTCGAGCACGGTGGCCGCCACTACCGTGGCACTGACCACGTCCGTCTCGGCGGAGGTGCCCGTCCGCGGGTCGATGATGTGATGGCGCGGTGCACCATCCTTGAGCCAACGGCGGTAATCGCGGCCCGAAGTAGCCACACCCGAGCGCCCCAGCATGAGCAGTGTCAACTGTCCATCTTCACCTTCACCAAGGGGATCATTGACACCTACCGGCCAGCGTTTATCGCCAGATTGGCGGTCGCTGATGGCGATGTCGCCGCCGGCATCCACCAGCACCGGACCTAAACTGCGCAGTTGGCGCATGGCCTGGTGTGCAGCCCAGCCCTTGGCAACGCCGCCAAAATCCAGGCGCACCCCCGCCGGGATGCGCACCGTACGTTTACGCTTATCGAGTTCAATCGCTTCCAAAGCATCCGCCGGAATAGCGACACGTTGGGCCACGCCGCCACCGCCAACCGCGGCCCCAAGCTGGTCGAAGCTGCGGTCGTACCCGGCGGTTTCCAGGGCGGGCAAAATGGTTGGTGACACCAAGCGGTTGCTCTTGCGATAAGCATTCAAGGCTGCCAGCAGCACCTGCCACATGACCTCACTCACTTCCACACTCTCGCCGGGATGGGCATTGAGCTGGTTCAGTTCACTATCCGGCCGGAAGCGGCTCAGGCTTTGTTCCCAGGTTTCGAACCAGGCCGGAACCTCGGCCAGACGCTCGGCAGCGTGGGAATGTTCGCTTTCCAGAATTGCCAGCATCTGGCAGCCCATGGCGTAGAACTCGATCTGCTGCATCATTTGGACGAACGCGTAGTCGTTGCCGGTCGCGGAGCGGTCCCGCTAGACGTTCCGCCCCCGCGCCCCTGGACGATCACCGGGTTCTGCCCTTGCTGGGCAACGATCGGCGTTGGGGCAGTCACGGAACGCAGTTCCGGGGTGGGTTGGGCGACCGGTTGTTCCAGTACCGGTGAATCGGGCACGAAGCCGGTGGGGTTATCGGGCACCGCGATCAGGGTAGGCAGCGGCGGCATATCCAGGGATGTACCTGCCGGGAGCGGTTCGCTTACCACTAGCGGTTCTTCGGCGGCAATCGCACTATTGCGATCCTGGGCGGAGAAGTAGTTCCAAAAGCCAACCGTGGTGGTCAGCGCCACGCTAACGATGAACAACTTGATCCCTTCAGTGGCTACCGTGCGCCGGTTTTGATTTGATTTTGCCATCACATCATCCTTCGATCATAAACCTGTAATCAACCTATATTCCGCTGCAACTTAATCATCATCTTCGTGTTCATATTCGTCGTGGTCATCGTCATGGTGGTCGTCTTCATAGTATCCACTATCATTCGAGCTACCACCCTCAGAAGCCAGACGGACGAGCACGATCTGTCCCGTGGTATTGACGAAAGCGACATCACCGGAATTGAACTTGACCTTGTAAACCGAATCGCCGTTCAGCGTCACCATCTCGACTTTATACACATCGGTGCGGTCGAGGTAATTGGCAGCAATGCGGGCAGCCTCTTCGCCACTGATCTGGGCTGGGGCCAGGGCAATCGTACCGTTGAACAGCACCTCACCGGTTGCGGCGTCGATGTAGAGGTTACCTTGTTTGAAAGGCACTTCATACGCCACGGCACCTTCGAAATCGACCAATTCCGGCTCACCATCGAGTACGGCGCTGCTGATCACGGTATCCAGGGCAATCTGCAAGGCTTCATCCGTTGAGATCACGTTCTGGTCTTGAACGGATGCCTCGAAAGTGGTATCGGCCTGATTGTCGATCTGCGCTTGCAGGGTCTGGTTCTGGCTCATCACTTGCTGCAACTGGGCATTGGCATCCTCGATCAATTGGTTATAGGCATCTTCGCGTTCTTGTAACGTTTGCTGGATCTCCGGGGGCAAATCTTCAATCGAATTCACTTGAGCCGGTTCAGATGCGGCTTTGCCTAGCGCACTGTTCACCACCGCTCCCAGGGTAACCAGGATAAAAGCGGTCAACGCAATCGAGACGATCAAAATAGTTTTCTGTTTCATGGGTAATCTCCTTCTTACCGATCATAAAATCAAAGCTTGCTCCATCTTACCGGACGAAGATTGGAGTTTTTTTGGAATCAATAGCGAGTTTTCCAATCATTTTCCAATCTTTTTCGATTACACTTATCCATGAAAACCATTGTGTTCCTCCCTGGCGCGCAGTGTTGGAGGTAAAGCGTGCGAGTTCTATTAATTGAAGACGATAAACGGCTGACAAGATTGGTCCAGCAAGTGCTGGAAGAAGAAGGCTTCAGCGTCGATGTGGCCCACGACGGCGACATCGGCCTAGAATTGGCTTTGCGCGGGTTCCACGACTTGGCGATCATCGACTGGATGCTGCCCGGCAAGGATGGCCCGGCGATCACGCGCGCCATTCGGGCGGCGAAGTTATCTCTGCCGATTTTGATGCTGACGGCGCGCGGCCAGGTCGAGGACCGCGTTTCGGGGCTGAACAGCGGGGCCGACGATTATATGGTCAAGCCCTTTTCCTTCGATGAACTGGTAGCGTGCGTGCATGCCCTGGGGCGGCGGGTAGGCCCG
>JBNKDB010000253.1:0-4861 GCA_050288045.1 Anaerolineales bacterium
GGCATTTCAGGTAAGCGCATATCTTGTCGGCTGCCTTGACCAGCTTCCAGGCGGCCTTGTCGTCGGCTTGAACAAAGAAGAAGGCTTCGTAATCGGGGCGCAGTTCTTCCGGCAGCATGTCCAGCAGTTTCTGGTTGGCAACGATTTCGATCTCGTCGTAGGCTTCTTTGATCTTGGGGTTGAAATACTTGATCGGGGTCGCCAGGTCGCCGGTGATCACTTCCCCGGCGTCGTGGTAAACGGCCAGCACGGCCACGCGTTCGGGGTCGACGTTCCCGCCGAACAGGCGGTTCTTGACGATTGCCAGCCCGTGGGCGATCATGGCGACCTGCAAGCTGTGTTCCTGGATGTTCTCGGCGTGGGTGTTGCGCATCAATCCCCAACGGTTGATGAATTTCATGCGGGCGAGATAGGCGAAAAAGTGGCTCATGGATGACTCCTGATAACAGACCGTGATCGGTTGTGAATAGCCCGATTATAATGGTAAGTGTTTTGTTATGAAGAAATTGAGCGTAAATCGAGTAAAATGAGATCGAGTCATTTCAGTATACATTCATGGGAGTAACAATGAAGAAATCAACTATTCTCATCCTGGTTGTGCTCGGCGCAATCTTGCTGCTGGGCCTGAATTATGCTTTCTTTTCGGGGATGATCCTCGGCCTGGGGCCGGAGGTCAAAGCTGCCCTGGAAAGCGACGCCCAGGTGCAGGTCGTCGACGATGAATATCTCGCCTTCCTGCCACAGGGCAAAACCGCCACGACCGCTTTGCTGTTTTTCCCCGAAGGGCGCGAAGACGTACATGCCTATGCCATCCCGGCGCGGACGATAGCCGAAGAAGGTTTTGCCGTGATCCTGGTGTCGCGGCGCGGTGCTGACATCGACGCTGATGAAGAGCAGCGTCTGCCCACGGTGATGGCCGATTTCCCCGAGATTCAGATCTGGATCATCGGCGGGCACACCTGGGGCGGTAATGTCGCCGCCAGCTATGTCCTCAACCACCCCAACCAGTTTTCCGGGCTTGTACTGTGGGCCACACGCATGGACGATTTGGACTTATCGGCGCTGCAACTGTCGACGCTGTACGTGTTTGGCACCAAGGATGATGAAAATGTCGACGGCAACCTGACCGCCGGACGAGCGCATTTGCCGGAAGATTTCTTGACCTGGGTGCCGGTGGAAGGCGGTAACCGGGTTGGTTTCGCTTCCTTTGGGCCGATGGCCGCTGACGTGGGGGCGGACATCCCTGAGGCAGAGCAGCAAGCCCAGGCCGCCCAGGCCACGCTGGAATTCTTGCGTCTAATTGAATGGGAGTAGTGTTTCCAGAAGAAAACACGAATGACACAAATAGAACGAATATCACGAATGGTTTTCCCATTTGTGATTTTTTATTACCTTATTCTTGCTACCTAATCCCACCAGAGTTCGATTTTCCCCGCAGAAATCTGTGCTTGCGCGTCTTCAATGTCCGGGCATAATTTGGTCAGGAAGGTTTTCAGTTCGGTAACTTGATTGGCTTCGGGAGCGTGCTTAAGCAGGAACACAACGTAATCGAATCCGGCATCGATAATGTCGATTCCGAATTGCTCGTCCAATACCTGCAATCGCGCGATCACGTCTTCGGTCTGGATGCCGAAATTTGCCCCGTCTGTCTCCTCGAATCTGAGGATATCGAATGGGTCGCTGCTCGGCAGCACAATCACATCTCCATATACGACTACCGGTTCGTCTGCCAGTAATGCGCGGGTTTTCTGTAGTCGTGTTTCCTGGTCTGATTGCAATTGCTGGAATGTAGATTGGTACTGCTCATACCAGGCGCGGATTTCAGCCAATTCTTCATCGAATTCGTGTAGTTCCGCCGCCTCCCAGGCTGCGCGGTATATAGCCGTATAAGCATCCAGGTCGAAATTGTCCCCGTGCATGTATTCGCTTTTATCGATCTGGCTGGAAATGCGTTCGGTTGCGGCTTGTAATTCTGGGCTGATCTCAGGTGGTTCCGGCAGCACTGAGGCGGGGTTTTCCAGGCGTTCCAGCTTCGATTCGTACTGCTTGAATTCTGCCTGGATGTGCGCAGGTTCTTCTGCAAAGAATTCCCGCAGCGTTTGCGTGCGGTCTTTTGTGTGGCTCCGGAGCAAATGTTGCTGGGCACGGCCGAAGGCCGCGATGAATTCGGAGCTGAGTTCGGCCAGAATGCTGTCGTAGGTGGGAATCGCGCTCCATATGTAAGCTTCCATTTCCACCCAACCTTCCTCGGCCGATACCCACCGCGGGCGGCCTTCGATACCTAAGGTCTGGTTTACTTTGCCGATCACTTCGGGCGAGAGTTTCATACGAATACCCCAGAGAGTAGAGAACGTTGTATACGCTTATTATACATTCGTGTCATTCGTTATATTCGTGCTATTCGTGTTTGACTTTTCTCTCAGCGTCTCTGCGGCTCTGTGGTAAAAAAATCTTAGTCGACACTTTCCATCAGCAACTGCAAAATGGGCACGATATACGACAGCCGCTTGAGGGTCTCCTGGCGGCTGTTTTCGCGCTCGGCTTTCAACTCGGCCGGGTCGCGTCCGTAAAGGAAAGGGTCTTCCCAGGCCAGCCAATCGACGTCCTGAGTCTGGATATCGGCGCGTAGGTGCAGCACGAACTCGGCTACCATGCTCAGGTCGTGATTTTGGACTTTGGGCAAGGTTTCGGCTAGCTGCCCGGCGGTCAGCGCCAGGTGGCACCAGGCGAAATCCAACGTCTTCCCAAAGAGCCATTCACCGGCCTGCGTCGCCATGCCCTCGATGGCCTGATAATTTTGGGGATGGGTGGCCCAGGCTGTCCCCGAGCGCTGGAAGATACGCGGCGCACCGGCCGCGGTCAGCGCCTGGACGTCGGCCTTGAAGCGCGCGTAGAAAGAGCCGTGCAGGGCAAAGGCCACCCGGTCGGGGTAGCACAGGTGCAGGACATCGTTCCGATGTGCTTCGTCCATCTGACAGCTTTTCGCCGCGGCGGAATAGAGCGCGCAGAACTGGTCACCCACCGGGGCTTCATCCGGGATCATGACGATCTCAAAATAAGGATCAGCCTGGATGGCGTTGGTGAGGTCGGGCTGGGCTGCAATCGTCTGCGGTGACAGGTTGACCACGGCGCGGTCGAAGACGGTTTTTAGTTCGGGGAACAGCGGCGCCAGGCGTGGCAAGACCAGGCTACCTGGGTCGAAGAAGGGCATAACGGCAATTGGCATGGAACGCTACAACCTTTCGCGACGGGTGAAGGCGATTTCGATCACCCAATCGACCAGGCGCGGGAACAACGTGTTCAGCGCCACCGGGATGCGCATAATGGCGGGGATGATGACCACCTTGCGCGGGTGTTTGGTCAGGCGCAGGATGGCGCGCGCCACGTCTTCGCCAGTCAGTTGGATCAGCTTGGGCGTGGTGATGCCGGTCTTGCGGTGGGCCTGGGCGTGCTGGTCGTATTCAGTGTCCACCCCGCCGGGCGAAACCACCGAGACGTGAATGTTGTAAATGCCAACCTCGCGCCCCAAACCTTCGGCGAAAGCGTTCATGCCGAACTTGGTGGCGGAGTAGACCGGCAGGGTGGGCGGGGCAAGGTGCCCGGCCACCGAGGAGACCTGGATGATGTGCCCGCTCTGGCGCTCGATCATGTGCGGCAGCACGGCGCGGGCAGCCTGGATAGCGCCCAGCAGGTTGGTGCGCAGCATGGCTTCGATGTCATCCACCGGGTCGAGCTGCTCCAGCCACTTCACGCGGCCAAAACCGGCGTTGTTAACTAAAACGTCCACCTGCCCGAAAACGGTCAGCGTTTCGGCCACCATGTGCTGGATGTCGGCCAGTTGGGTGATGTCGGTTTGGACGGCCAGGGCGGTGCCCCCGGCAGCTTCGATCTCAGTTTGTAGCGTCTGCAAGCGTTCCAGCCGCCGGGCGGCCAACACGACGCGGTAGCCTTCCTGGGCGAACAGGCGCGCCGTGGCTTCACCAATGCCCGATGATGCGCCGGTGACGATGGCAACTTTGGATTCTGTCATAGTGCTTCTTCTCCGTGATTGGTTTGTGGTACGCGCTTAATCATACTGCGAGAATCGAGAATTATTGAAGCGATTTACGGGTATGTTGCAGGCGACTTTAGTTGCCGGGGCATGCGACGAGAACCGATATTCGTAAAACGTAAGGAGTGATTAGTGAACAGGCACCAAGTAACCAGGAGGGCGTGAATCGAGACACGAGAATCGAGATTCGTAAAACATAGGGTGAGTTTGGTGATACCTGATTCGTAACTCGTATTCTCCCCTGCCCTCTTCCTCCCATTCCCCCTGGCTCCTACTTCTTCCCACCCTTGAGAATGTAATACGTCGCCCGCTTGGAACCCATCTTGATTAGGATGCCGCGCTTGACAAGATCGACGAAATCACGGCGCAGGGTTTCGGCATGCACGTCCGGACACAGTTCCTGGTACACGCCGCTGGTGATGCGTGGGTGGCTGACCAGGTAGCTGAGCGCCATTTGCTGGCGTTCGTTCAGGTCCAGATCCTGGTAGGCGGAGATGTCCGGCAGCGATTTGACTTCGAAAGGTTCGCCGTACAGCGTGACCCGGAACGATCCGCCAACCTCTTCGAAGTGCGGGGCGCGCAGCCCGTGCTGGCGCATCACGGTCACGGTGCGGTTGAGGCCGTATCCCAATCGTTCGACGAAACCCAGGTCGGAGAGTACTTGGGCGATCACGGCATTGCGCGAGAAGCGTGCTTGCAGCAGGTTCTTGAGGTTGATCGGCCCGGGCAGCCCGCCGGGAGAATGTACTTCCAGGCGGTCGGCGAAGATGTGCAGGTGGATGTTGTCGCCCTGGGCGTTGTAATCACGGT
>JBNKDB010000254.1:0-3201 GCA_050288045.1 Anaerolineales bacterium
TGCCGCTCATCTGATGATAGACCGGTTGCAAAAGGAAGATCGATACCTCAACCTGCTTTTCATCGAGATCGTCGAATTTAAAATGTCCCACCTGTCGCATCTGGTCGAATTGATGCTGCCGCGTATTATGGACTTTGCTCAGAAGCTCACCCAGGCGCGGACTGACCTGCGTTCCATATCCGTTGTGGCGGTCGTGCGCATGTTTCTGGGGACGGTCTTTACCTACTATATTTCAGAGACCCTCATCGTGCCGTATGGCAAGGTGTTTTTTGAAGAGAATGCCTTGGATCAAATGCTGGACATCTATTTCCACGGCATCTTGAGCGATGCTGCCGCTGGACAGCTAGAGGATTGAATATGAAAAACACCCGTTTGATCTCGCTCATTCGCAAGGAATTCCTACAGATCGTGCGTGACCCGCGCACCCTGGGGTTGACCTTTGCAATCCCCTTCGTGCAGTTGTTCCTTTTGGGGTATTCCGCTACCAGCGACGTACGCAACGTGCCGTTAGCAGTCTTCGACCAGGAACGCAGCCCGGCTTCGCGCGAGTTGCTTGATGCCTACATGGCAGCGGATTATTTTTCGCTGGCCTATGTGGTCGGTTCGGAAGAAGAATTACGCACGCTGATCGAGGATGGGCACGCCCGCGTTGGTCTGATTATCCCGCCGGATTTTGGCGAACAGATCCAGGGCAACGAGCAAGCCCACATTGCCTTCATCCTGGATGGCTCCGATCCCTCGGTGGCGGCGACGGCGCTCTCGGCAGCAAAATTGATCGGGCAATCCTACGCCACCGAGGTGCAGATCGAACGCCTGACGCGCGCCGGGATGACCGGGTTGGGGGCGATGCCCTTAGAGGTGCATACTCAGGTGTGGTACAACCCCGACCTGGAAGATTCCTATTTTATGGTGCCGGGCATTATCGGCATGATCCTGTACTCGATCACCACGATCCTGACCGCCTCGACAATTGTGCGTGAGCGCGAGCGCGGCACGATCGAGCAGTTGATCGTGACCCCGATCCGGCCCTGGGAACTGGTAGTTGGCAAGCTGACACCCTATGTGGTCGTCGCCCTGGTGAATACGTTGTTGGTCCTGGTGATCGGCTCGCTGTGGTTCGGCGTGCCGGTACGCGGCAGCCTGTGGCTGGTGATCGCCCTGTCGAGCCTGTTCCTGCTTACCAGTTTGGGAATTGGGCTGTTGGCTTCTACGGTTGCCAATACGCAGCAGGAAGCGATCTTGACAGTTTTCATGACCATGCTGCCTTCGATTTTCCTGTCTGGTTTCTTCTTCCCCCTGGAAGCCATGCCTAAATTCTTGCAGTGGATTTCTTATCTCATTCCACTACGTTATTACCTGACCATCATCCGCTCGCTGCTGTTGAAAGGTTCCGGTGTAGCCGTACTTTGGCCGGAGATCGTTGCTTTGACGCTCTTCGGGGCCGGGTTGATGCTGCTGGCCTCGTTCCGCTTCCGCAAGCGCCTGGATTAAATGAATAGTAAATGGAGATTGACATGAAAGCGCATTTTCAAGAAAACATGAAGAAGATCATCCCCGCCGTTTTTCTGGTTGGTTTGATCGTGGCCGCGTTGGTTTACCTGAAATCCGTTTCCACCGGGAACCAAGGCCTGACCGCTTCCGGTTCCATCGAAGCGCCAGAAATCTCATTGGCTGCTGAGATCGGTGGCTTGGTGGCTGAGGTGAATGTGCAGGAAGGCGACATGGTCGCAGCCGGGCAGGTATTGGTGCGTTTCGACGATGCCCTGCTGCAATCGCAACTCTTGCAGGCCGAAGCTGCCCTGGAACAGGCCCAGGCGAATTATGATTTATTGGTCTCCGGTGGCCCGGAAGCGCAGCGCAAGGCGGCGATTGCAGGTGCCCAATTGCAGTTGACCGTGGCCCAGCAGGCGCTGGATGACCTGCTGGAAAACGCCGACCTGGCCGCGGCTCAGGCCGAGCAGGCCGTCGCCAATGCGCGTGACCTGGTGCGCGATGCCCAAGAGCGCGTCGATAACCTGTACGTCGGTTCGCCCCAGGTCGACATCGATCAGGCCGAAGCCAACTTGATCCTGGCACGGGACCAACTCGATAAAGCCGAGGAAGATTTCGAACCCTACCGGAACAAACCGGAAACCAACCTGACGCGCGCTACCTATCAGAGCCGATTGGCGCAGGCCCAGAAGAACTACGATAACGCCGCCCGCTATCTGAACAACCTGGAGGGCGAGGCCAACGATATCGACCTGGCCCAGGCGCTGGCCGACCTGGACTACGCCCAGAATTTCCTGGATCTGGCGACGAAAGATTATGATGATCGCAAGGATGGCCCTGACCCGGATGCTCTGGCACAGGCCCAGGCCAAGCTTGAAAACGCCCAGGCGCAGCTTGAACTGGCGCAGGCCGATCCATCCCCGGAAGAGGTGGCGGTTGCCGCCGCTCAAGTTGAAGCGGCCGAAGCGGCGGTACAGGGCGTCCAGGTACAGTTGGATAAGCTCACGCTCACTGCACCGGTCGCCGGTACGGTTTTGTTTCGCTCGGTCGATCCCGGTGAGGTCGCTCAACCGAGCACACCGCTGATCACGCTGGCGCAGTTGGATGCCTTGACGATCACGGTTTACGTCCAGGAAGACCGCTATGGAGAAGTTTCCATCGGTACGCAGGCGTTGGTCGAGGTCGATTCTTTCCCCGGTGTGGAGTTCGATGCCGAGGTGGTGCGCATCGCCGACCAGGCTGAATTTACGCCGCGCAACGTGCAAACCCAGGAAGGCCGCCGGGCGACGGTCTACGCGGTCAAATTGAATGTGGAGAACGTGGACGGCAGGTTGAAGCCCGGGATGCCCGCTGACGTAACCTTTATCTTGAAATAAGGTGTGAAGACATGTCCGCTGTCAAAAAGATGATCGAAGCCCACGACCTGTATAAGTCCTTTGGCGAGGTTCGGGCGGTGAACGGCCTCAGTTTACAGGTGCAAGAAGGCGAAATCTACGGCCTGGTGGGGCCGGATGGAGCCGGGAAAACGACCACTATCCGCCTGTTGTGTGGGGCCTTGCTGCCGGACTCCGGGGAGGTGTTCGTCGGCGGGCGTGATATGGGCACGCATCCCGACCAGGCCCGCGAGCAGATCGGTTATCTTTCGCAGCGTTTTTCACTTTACGAAGAATTGACCGTATTCGAGAACCTGCGCTTTTTTGCCGAGGTGCG
>JBNKDB010000255.1:0-2144 GCA_050288045.1 Anaerolineales bacterium
TTGGCCGGGACGTGCTGACAGAATTGGTCAAGGCAACCGGTGTTTCGCTGCAAATTGGTCTTGTGGCCGGTGCCGTCGCCACCCTGATCGGTTTGGTCCTGGGGCTGGTGTCTGGTTACATCGGTGGCTTTGTCGATGACGCTATCATGTTTGTCACCAACCTGTTCACTGTTATCCCCAGTTTTATTTTATTGATCCTGATTTCCTTCAGTATCAGTCAAGAACAACGGGGGGCCTTTACCATTGCTGTAGTGATCGGGCTTACTTCCTGGGTATGGACTGCCAGGGCGGTGCGCTCCCAGGTAATTTCGCTCCGAAATCGCGATCATGTCAACCTGTCCAAGCTCTCTGGTCATTCCATCTCGCACATCATCGTCAGGGACATTCTGCCTTACATAGCTTCCTATGTTGTCATGGCCTTAATCCTCCAGATTTCCTCCGGCATTCTGGCCGAGGCCGGGTTATCGATCCTCGGCTTAGGTCCCAAGACAACAGAAGTGCCAACATTGGGCTTGATGATGAACTGGTCGATGATCTACCAGGCGCATATCTTGGGCAAATGGTGGGCCTACTTCCCCATCATTCTTACGATTGCCCTGATTGCATTTTCGATGAATTTGATGAATACCGGTCTCGACCAGGTATTCAATCCGGCGTTGCGGGAGTAGGTAATCAATATGGACAACAAAGTGATGTTAGATGTCAGGGAACTGACGACAAAATATATTACCCGGTTTAAGGAAGATATTTACGCGGTTGACCACGTTTCTCTAAAGATCGAAGAAGGGAAATCACTGGGCATTGCCGGAGAATCTGGCTGTGGCAAATCTACCCTGGCGCTTAGTTTGATGGGGTACTATTTCCCCCCCCTGCACTATACTGATGGCGAGATTATCATTGACGGCCGTAATATTTCAGGTATGAAGCCGGATGATGTACGCAAATCAATATTGGGTAACGAAATCGCTTATATCCCCCAGGCCGCCATGAACGCCCTCAATCCTACCCAGAAAATCATTAACTTCATCGAGGATGTGGTTCAAGCGCACGATCCTACCGCCACCAAGCAAGAGATTTATGCCCTGGCTAAAGAACTCTTTGAGTCTTTGGGATTACCGGCAGATGTATTGCATAAATACTCAGTTGAGTTGTCTGGCGGTATGAAACAGCGCACGGTGATCGCTATTTCAGTTATCCTAAGGCCACAGGTGCTGATTGCCGACGAGCCTTCCTCGGCCCTCGACGTGACGTCGCAAAAGATGGTCATCAAGATGCTGCGGAACTTGATGGATAAGGGCTATATAAAAGCGATGATCTTTATCACGCACGAATTGCCACTGCTTTACAATGTGACGGACGAAATCATGGTTATGTATGCCGGGCAAATCGTAGAGAAAGCCGGCGCACACGATGCTGTGTTTGATCCGCTCCACCCCTATTCAAAAGGTCTCATGGGATCGATCATTGTGCCCGAAGAAGGGCTGCGAGACGTAAAATTGACCGCAATTCCTGGTGTGCCGCCAAATCTAAAAAATCCACCGAAAGGTTGTCGATTTGCCGCACGCTGCAAATACGTTCGGCCAGAATGCCTGGTGCAATCTATCCAGCTACGAGAATTGGATAACGGCCGTTCCTATCGCTGTGTCATTAGTGAGGAAGAATTAAGGGCAATTTATGCAAGGGAGGCCCAATAAAATGGCTGCTGAACGAAAATCATGCTTGAGCGCTAAAGGACTTACCAAGGTATTTGGTTTCGGCCGTACCAAAACCGTTGCCGTCGATCATGTAGATTTCGATTTCAAGGAAGGCGAAGTTATCTCCATTGTGGGCGAATCGGGCAGTGGCAAGACTACCTTGGCCAAGATGTTGCTGGGACTCATAAGCGAGACTGAAGGTGAAATTTACTTCCAGGGAGAAAAGCGGGACATCAGCTCACACCGCAAGAAAAAAGCCTATTGGAAACAGATTCAGGCAATCTTTCAGGATCCGTTCGGTTCCTACAACATCTTCAACAAAATCGA
Source organism: Anaerolineales bacterium (assembly GCA_050288045.1). Classification (GTDB taxonomy): domain Bacteria; phylum Chloroflexota; class Anaerolineae; order Anaerolineales; family UBA11579; genus JAFGRA01. Next base: position 2,022 of record JBNKDB010000255.1, read on the forward strand.
TTCTGTGTTATTAGATTGTATTAAGATGCGCGGTGGCGGCAGACTCCCGTATGAACAAAAAGTGGAGATGATGACCGAAGCGTGCAGCTTCGTCAACTTGAAGTTCGAGGAATTAACCAACAA
>JBNKDB010000256.1:0-5249 GCA_050288045.1 Anaerolineales bacterium
AGGCGTGTACCACGCCAAAGACCTGGTTTACCATTACAACAAGCTGCCACCTTTCAGCCAGAAAACGTATAAGATCGGCGAAAAGATCGTTTTGATTGGGGTCGGTAACGTGATGACCGATATTGCTCATTGGACGATCCGTGATTTGAAAGCCGATAAGGTAACCGCAGTCGCCCGGCGCGGCCCGGCCGAGATCAAGTTCACCAAGAAGGAGTGGCAGAACGTTGCTAAAAACCTGGACAGGGATGCTTTCGAAAAGGAATTTGCCGAATGTGTCCCGGTGATGGAAGCTGTTGGCCAGGATGTTGAAATGGCCAAAGACTTCATCCTGGCACCGATCGCAGACGCCCTGGAGCCAGACTCGGATTCGTGCTTCTATTTCGATTTCTTCGCTAACCCAACCCAGATCGTTGGCAATGAAGCCGGCAAGGTGACCGGCCTGGAAGTTGAGGAAACCAAGCTGGAAGCGCGCCCGGATGGCGGCACCAAACCGGTTGGCACAGGCGTAAAGCGCGTCATCCCGGCCGATACCGTCATCTTCTGTATTGGTGACCGGGTGGATGCAGACTTTGGCTTACCGCTGAACCAGCGGCAGGAATTTGCCAAGAACCCCAACCCCAAATACCCGGTCGAAGATACTTCGTATGAGGCTTATGACCCTGAAAACGATCAGCCACTGCCGGGAATTTTCCTGGCGGGGTGGGCGCGTGAGGCCAGCCACGGCCTGGTAGGGATCGCCCGCAAAGACGGCACCAATGGCTCGCATGCTATGATGGAGTATCTGGCGGATACACCCGGAGATGAGGATGCTGAAGATACATTTGGAAAACTGGAAGCGCAGCTTAGCAATCTGGGAAAGCCGGTGATCTCCAAGGCCGATTGGCTGCATTTGGTGGATGCGGAACAACAAAAGGCCGCCGATCTCGGGTTGGAAGAATTCAAATTCGCATCCAATGATGAGATGTTGGCGGCAATTGACATGACTCCCGAAAAGGTGGGCCAGAAATAGTTCACTTACAAATCGGATTTAAAGAATATGCCGGGCGGGATAGGTTCCCCGCCCGGTGTTTTTTGTTGTTGTTGCGGTGACTGCAATGGCCTGCAACTTCGTGCTCTCAAGTAGGGAAAGGTCTCTAACAACCGTAGGTTGTCCCTGTCCTTGCTACTTGTGATTGTATCAATTCCCCGGCACAGGCGTTAGTTCGATTGGGCCTTCTTCATCACCAATTGGGGTGCCTTCTGCGTTAACTTCTTCCTCGGTATCTTCCTCGAAGTATGCGGGGTCGAGCACGCCAATCCTGGATTCCCACGGATAGAGTGATTGCGGGTTCTCGTAGAAATAGACCTCGGCCACACGTTTGAAGATCGGGGCGGCGAATTCGGAACCGTCACCGATGTTCTCGCAGATCACGGCGATGGCGATGTCGGGTTTGTCGGTGCGGCCTTCATAGGTGTAACCGATGAACCAGGCGTGCGGATCACCGACCGAATTTTGGGCGGTACCGGTCTTCCCGGCTACTGAGATAGAGAAATTAGCGAAGCGCCGGTAGGCGGTGCCGCGCGGGTTATCGATTACCATGCGCATGCCTTCTTGCACCTGGGCCAGGGTCTCTTCGCTGATCGGCAGCGTGCCGTTGATGATCGGTTCGAATTCCAGCTTGATTTCGCCATTGGGATTCTCGATGCGTTCGATCAACTGTGGCTGGTAGAGCGTACCGCCGTTACCCAGGGCGGCCGCGTAGACCGCGGCCTGGATCGGCGTGATCGTCGTGGTGCCCTGGCCGATGCCCTGTTGGATAGCGGCGCTAGCCGGGAAATCTTCGTCGGCGGGGTTTGCGATTTGCCCGGCTTCTTCCGGCAAGATGCCGATTCCGGTCGGGCTGCCCAGCCCAAAGCCGCGGGCGATATCAGCCACCAACGATTTAAAGTCCTCTCCCTCGTAGTTGTACAGCGAAACGCCGATCTGGTAGAACCAGGGGTTGCACGAACGCATTAGCCCTTCCAGTAAGTTGAGGTCGCCGCTGGCGGGTAAGCCTTTTTCCAGTGTCCAATCCTCATAAACGATGCCATCATATGTCCAGGTGTGGTCGCAAAACAGCATACTGTTGCGGGTGAATACCCCGCTCTCAAGCGCAGCGGATAATGTGATCGTTTTGAAAATCGAGCCGGGCGGATACTGGCCCTGTGTAGCGCGATTGAAGAAGGGACGGCCTGGGTCACTGACCACGTTGCCCCAGTCGCTGACCGGGTTATTGAAGTCTGCTGAGTTGGGATCGAACCCCGGCGTGGAGACCATTGTCAAGACACGGCCGGTATCGCGTTCCATGACAACGATCGCACCGGTGAAATCTTTGATCGCTTCCTGGGATTGCAGTTGCAGGTCGCGCATCAGGGTTGTGTAGATCGAGTCGGCGGGTTGTGAATCGACTTGCGCCAATTGGGTGACGATTTGGTTGTCCGGGCTGATCACGTACAATGCGCCGCCGCGCGTCCCGGCCAGGAAATCCTCGCCCCAGGATTCGATGCCGATGCGGCCGATGGTGTCACCCTGGGTATAGCCGTTCGCTATCCATTGGTCGACTTCTTCGGCCGGGATGGGGCCGACGTAGCCCACGGTTTGCGGACCAGCCCCACCGCCGTAGTAAAAGCGCGTGTTGTAATATTCTTCGTAGGAAACTGCGCCGTAGGCGGTAACGTAGTCCTTGCGCTGGTTCCATTCACTCAGTGAGACCACGCCAATCGGTACCACGTATTCCGCATCCTCGGCGGTGATCTTATCGCGCAGCGTGTTGGCGTTCTCGCCCATCAGGGTGGCTAATTGGGCAACTAGGCCGCCGATTTCCTCTTCATCGAGCACGCTGGGGACCACGCCGATGGCGACGACTGAGTTGGCATTCACTGCGATGGCTGCGCCGTTGCGGTCGTAGATGTCGCCGCGTGTGGGCACGTAGCGCTCCATGCTCAGCGTATTGCCGCCGACCAGTTCGGGTAAGATGATGCGGTCATCCCAGACCACGCGCCAACTGTTGCCCTCGCGGCTCAAATCCATGGTGGTATCGCGCGAGATGGCCCCGACCACAGCCGATTGCAGTGTGACCCGGTAGCTGGCTTGAGCCGTGTTTGGGCTGGTCAACGTCCCCAGGATTTCGTAGGTGATGTCGGATAGGTTGGCTTCCTGGAAGATATCCTGGTAGCGGGTGGTGAAGGCCTCCAGGCCGATGGCATCCTGGCTCAATGGGGTGAGCATGTTGTACATGGCTGTGTAGTCTTGGCGCGCCCAGGCGTCCAGGTAGGCGCGCACGGCCAACTCCACGTCAGGAGCAGGGGTGACTTCGGCTTCCACCTGTGGCAGCGTGGCTGTGACTGCTGGTTGGGTAGGCGTTTGCTCGCCGCTGGCCGGGTTACAGCCGACGATGAAAATCAACAAGAACAGCACCAGACTGGTAAGGGCGCTTTTATTCAAAATAGACTTGTTCATCGCTCTCCTTGTAAGACCTGCGCGAAGATCGGGCAGTCGTATCCTAAGGTCCGCTGGCAATTTCCAGGGATGTCGGCTTCTGGTTGGATGCCGAGTTTGTTGAGTGTGCGGGTCAGGTGGCACAAAGGCAGCCCAACCACGTTTGCGAAGCAGCCGGACAAGGTTTCTGCCGGATGGAATCCGGCATGTTGGATGGCGTAGCCCCCGGCTTTATCAAAGGGGTCTCCGCTGTCGATATAAGTCTGGATTTCTTCATCGGTATAGGCGCGCATGGGTACGTCGGTGCAGGCCTGGTCGGCAAAGATCAGGTTATTGCCCGTATGCATCACGGTGAGCGCGGTGTGCACTTCGTGCGTTCTACCCCGCAGGCGTTCGAGCATAGTGCGTGCTTCGGCTTCGTCGGCCGGTTTGCCCAAGATTTCATCCTGGTCGACCACGGTAGTATCCGCGGCGACGATCACGGCCGGGTTGGGAGCCGCGGCCGCTACGGCCTGGGCCTTGCCGACTGCCAAACGCAGCACGTAATCACTTGGATTTTCCCCTGGTAAAGGGGTTTCATCGATTTCTGCGGTCTGTACGGTAAACTTCCACCCACCCAGGGCGATCAATTCCCTGCGCCGCGGGGACGCCGATGCCAGGATCAACTCCGTATCTTTTCCCAAGTTTGCTCCAATTCTACGCCGGTATAGCGCGCTGGCAGATTCTAACATAATCTCTAATGCTTGGTAGCTATAGACAAGGGCGTAGAGATGAGAAGTCAATTAGAAAGCAACCCCCATATCTGGCCGTGAAAAGTACACATTTTTTGCCACCCTGGTATACTTGCCCGCAGATTTGGAAAATGTCCATACAACCCAAAAAAGACATGTTCAAGGAGCGAAAATGGAATTATTGAAAGAGCGCATCCGTACCGAGGGCCAAAACCTGGGTAACGGAATTCTCAAGGTGGATGGCTTCATCAACCACCAGGTTGACCCCAAGCTGATGTATCACGCCGGAGAGGATTTTGCCAACTTTTTTAAGGACGTCGGCGCCACCAAGATCCTCACCGCTGAAATCTCCGGCATTGCCCCGGCCGTAATGACCGGTTTCCACATGAACCTGCCGGTGGTGTATGCCCGCAAATCCAAACCAGTTACCATGCCCGACCAGGTCTTCCTGACCCTGGCCCCCTCACATACTAAAGGCCGTATGGTCGAATTGATCGTTTCTCCCGAATACCTGGCGAACGGCGAAAAGGTGCTCATCATCGACGACTTCCTGGCGAGTGGCGCTACCATCCTGGGGCTGGTGCGCCTGGCGCAAACTGCGGGGGCGCAACTGGTCGGCATCGGTGCGCTGGTGGAGAAAACCTTCGAGGGCGGGCGGGAGGCACTGAAAGAATATGGTGTGCCCGTGCACTCGCTGGTGGCGATTGCCGGTATGGACGACGGCGAGATTATTTTTAAAGAATCGTGATGCGTGAAGCGAGATTCGAGAATCGTAGAATTTGACCTGTAAAAGATTTCTTCGATGTAAATTGGCCCCCTACGAATCTCGTTTCACGTTTCTCGAATCACGGCTTTTGGAGTTACCATGCCCAATAACATTGCCATCCTTGACTTTGGTTCGCAGTATTCCCAATTGATCGCCCGGCGGGTGCGCGAAAGCCAGGTGTACTGCGAACTCTTCCCCTGGAACACGCCCGCTGAAGAAGTGTTGGCGCTGGAACCGAAAGGTTTTATCCTTTCCGGCGGCCCGGCCTCGGTGTATGCTCCCGGCGCGCCGCAGT
>JBNKDB010000257.1:0-6431 GCA_050288045.1 Anaerolineales bacterium
ACACAGATCGCCATCCACAAAGGGTGGAAGCCGTTGGTGCGCGTCAGGCCGTCGAAGGTTACCCCATTCCCGGCGGCAATATTACGGGCGGCCTGGAAATAATAGAAGGCATCGTCGGTGGTGTACCAGTCCAGCACGGTATTGGTGTTGTGAGCAGCGATCACCAGGTGCGGAATCAGCACCAGCAGGAGCAAGAAAATTGCAAAGTAAGGCCGCTTTTCGGGGTTCGTCATTGGGATTCAACTCCATAAGGCGGTAGGCAGCTAAAGCTGCTCAACCGACCGTCAGCCGCTAAGTATAAACGAAATGATCGAAATGGGGAAAGGGGCAGCCATAAGATTTAACTACAAAGACACGGGGGCAAATTGGTAAAGCCTTTGTGAATTCGTGTCTTGGTGGCAAATACAATTTACGATTCGCAACTTGCAATTTTTAGCTTGTATTCTGCAGCTTGCACCCTGCCCCAATACTTACAATTCTCTTAACTACCGCGCCGCCATAAATGGTTAAAAAACGCTCACCCTTCCAAATTGAAAGGTGATTCTCTTAAGCGATAACATATAATAAATGTGCCAGAAAAAAACTCTGGCATTACACGTTAAAGGAAACCATTAAAGATGACAATGCGGCCCACACCGGATGTAGAAATTTTCGAAAATCCGAAACAGTGGTTGATCAGTTACCGTGACGGTTGGCTCGATCATTTTGAGCGGACTGGTCAATTTGACTGGAGCAAATACGTACGTCCCCCAAACGAACGCGCTCCCAGCGGTAAGGGCGTCGATCTGGGGAAGAGCCGCCTGATGCTGGTGACCTCTTCAGGCGCATACCTACGCGATACGCAGCAACCCTTCGAGGACGCTAACCCGTTCGGCGATTACCGGATTCGTACTTTCCCGAGCGATACGCCCCTATCTGAAATCGGTTTTGCCCACCGCCAATACGATCATACCTTCATCGAACACGATCCCCAGGTGCTGCTGCCACTGGGCCACCTGCGCAACATGGTGCGCGAAGGCTCGATTGGCGAACTGGCCCCCTCCGTGGTCAGCTTCAACGGCTACCTGCCCAACGTGCTGCGCATCGCCAAAGAGGTATTGCCCCATATCCTCACCGTCGCCCAGGACGAAAAAGTCAACGCCATCCTGTTGATCCCGGCCTCCAACCTGTGCATCCAATCGGTTGGCTTGCTGGCGCGCGGCCTGGAACTCAATTGCATCGCCACGACCTTCACCTCCTGGAGTGCGGGCCTGGCGCTGATGACCGCCCCACCACGCGCTACTGCTACCAATACACTGCCCGGCTGTGCGCTGGGTGCGCCCGGCGACGAATCCCAGCAGCGCCGCATCCTGGAAGCCACCCTGGCCTTGCTGGAAAAAGACGCTCCCGTGGACGTGGTGCAGCTCGACGAGATCAGTAATCTCGGCATCCACTAACCCAATCACTTAAAAATACCGCGGCTTCTGAAACTTCAGGAGCCGTTTTTGTTTTTCATATCCCTGCCTTTAAGGGAAAGTACCCTGGGGCCTAACCAGGGCACTTTCCACGAAGGAGAAGAAACTAGACTTTTACCCCCTGTCTAGCCTAATTCGAATGATTTAAACTACCGTTACTCGTTCCCCTCTTCCACTAAGTCTGAAAATTCCAAGGCGTCGGCGCGTAATTGCACCCGGTAGTCCCAATGGATCAAGGCGCTATCATCCAGTTGGGCTCGCTGTGAGCGCAGGTGACGCATGACGGGATTATGCTGCTCACCAGATTGCTTTGGCTTCTGGCGGTCTTGGGCATTGTCTTGTTGCGTATTTCCCTCGTACGAGAGATTGTGCCAGGTTATCATGATTCGTCACTTCCAATTTCTGCTGGCGTACAAAAGACCTTCGGTCTTCACATCATCGCAGACCTTCGCCCGGAAAACGGCACAGCCGGCTTAGGCCACCTGTGCTTCTTCTTCTGGGGCGAGCTCAACGAGCTTCGCCTTCAGGCGGGTCAACAATGTGTACAATTTTGCTTGTTCTTCATTACTCAGGCCATCCCAGGAAGAGAAGCAAATTCGGTCGGTTTCTGCTTCGCCTTCATCGCGGATTTTGCGGCCTTGCTCCGTGATCTGGTAACCGTCTGCGGTTTTCTCGGCCCAGCCTTTCTCGACCAACACTTCCAGCGCGGCGGCGTAATCTTCTGCGGTGTAGCCGCGCCCCTGCAATCTTTCAGCCAGGGCAGCGCCAGTATTGGCTTCCTCATCCTCATTCCAGAGAAAGGTCAGGGTTTCCCAGATGTATCCGGCCACGCCGTAGGGCTCCCAGGCCGCAATATGGGCACCTTCACGGAAGAAGTACAGATCGGTCAAGTACTGGTCGATCTGGGAAGCATAGGAACTGTCTTCCCCGGGATCGGTAGCCCGGCTGTGTTCCAATGTCCACTTCGCCGGCGGTTCGGCACCCGCCTCTACGGCCTTGACCAATTTCTGCAACAAGGCCACAATTTCGGCCATTTCTTCATCCGCAAGGAAGTTAACCTTCCCCAGGCTGACGTGGGCAGCGTTGAAAATTCCTTCAACCAGTGCTTTACCCTGTTCGGTGACGCGGTAGGCATCGTCGCCGACTTTGTCCATATATGCGGTCTCGGCCAGTTCTTCCAGGATTGCCACGCGAGTTTCGATATTCGGATAAGGGCCCATCGCGTAATATCGCTTTACACTCAAAGGTTTCGGATCGATGCCCATCGCGAGATGAAGCGGAAACCATCTGTTTTCCAGGCCGGAGTCCGTAATCGCCTTAAGCATTTCCTTTTGATAAAAAGGCCCAAAAGCCTGCATGGTGTCGATTGCGGTGGTCCAAATTTCTTTTACATTTACACTGGTCATCGGTTCTCTCCTTTTGAACTGGTCCTCAAGAATTGGTTCGCGGTTACAACAGCTAACATCCAGGTGGGCAGGGATGCTCTTCGATCTGATAGCTAACCACACTCAACGTGGTATGTCGGGTTTGCAGGGCACGCCCCCAGTTTTCCAACACAGCGCCCAAGGCAGCCAACCAGCGATGATAGAAGCGCTCCCGGAGCGGTACTTCCACGACCTGATGGATTGCATTGTAGAATTGCACACGGTCGATCTCATCCTGACGGCGTTGGGTTTCTACATAAAGGTCTTTCCAGGTAACCATCATGCTGTCCTTTCTATTGAGCCAGACACTCAATCATTTCTAGACACGGAAACAAATTTTCTTACCGATAATTTACGAGCTCAGTAAAAACGCCGAAATAGCTTGCAAGGTACTTTCGATGCGCTCCGAATTAATGTCGAAATACTTGGCGCTTTCCACCCGGCGGGCGGTCAGGTAACCGGTGGCGTTGAGCTGGCGCAGGTGGCGGGAAGTGGCCGACTGGCTCAGGTCGAGCGTATCCATGATCTCCTTGGAAGATTGCTCGCCATGATCGGCAATGTACTTGAGGATGCGCAGGCGGGTATCGTCGGCCAGGGCGTTCAGGCGCACGGCAATCTCGGCCCGGCTCAGGTCGGGGGCATCCACTTCGGTGCCTTCCGGCAGGCGCGCCCCAAAGATCACGCCATAAGCTTCACCCAGATGGAATTTACCCAGGTAGGGACCCACATGAGCGCAGGGGGTGAAGATAATACGTTCGGAGCGCTGGAAAGTTTGTTCCCAATGATCTTCAAGGTCCTGACCGGTAACGAAACGGGCCACTTCCATATCGCTCATACCACTAAAGTCGATCTGCTGAAAAGCCCGGGCCGAGTCCTCGAGCATGGGCAGCACGCGCTCCCATTCCGCCTTGAGGTACTTATCCCACATGGCCTGCAGGTGATTGACGATCAATTCCTGCATGGCAGGGGGATTGGCTGCATAGCTGTAAGCCAGCGACTCAATGTCTTCGAAGACACTTTCCTCACTGAAACGCGCCCGCAAGAAATCCAGGTAGGCATCCACTGACACGAGCGCAGCTTCGATATCCACCGTAGCCGGATCGACCTCAACGATTTCACACCATTCTTCGCTGGCATCGTCGGTCGGTCGCACCGGGATACTGGCATAGGCGTACATCAACTTATCGCGCAGCTCGACCGGGTCCATCTGATCGAGATGCTTGATATACGCCGGGAAGCTGGCCCAACTTTGCTGGGGCGCAACTGCGTAATGCAGGCCCCACATCACGAGCATGTTCTGCTCGCGCTCTTTAGGCGTCATCTTCGCCACCGTATCGTAGACCCATTCACCCAGGCCGGACAATTTGTCCGCTCGGGTCAACATCACCAGGCTGTGGATGGCATTAAAAACCGGTTCGAGTTGTACAGTAATGCGAGTCTGCGGCGGTGCGGAAATATAATCATCGATTGGTGGCATGTTTCATTCTCCTGCGTAGAAATGTTTGATATATAATAGCTGCAATAAGCTCTGCTCAATTTATTCAATTACCCGCATAAGCGGGTTATGTGCATATAATAGCAAATTTTAGGGGGTTTGTCAAGTAACAGTAAGCGAGAATTAGGGATCAATAATCAGGAATGATTTGCCCCCAATCCAATAATCCACCAGGAATCAAGGATAATCTCAGAAGCCCCCTAATTAAAACATTGGGGCGACCGGTTGGTCGCCCCAAACATATTAACCAAAGTTATTTGGATTAATTCCCCACTGATCGCTGACGGTTATTTAGAAAATCGCCAGTGCTCTTTCAACGCAAGGTGTATTGCCCATCAGGGTCAGCTTATCGCCCATTTCCAATTGAGTGCCGCCATTAGGAATCAGCAATTCGCCGTTGCGTTGCAGGGCAACGATCAACAAATCTTCCGGAAAGTCCAGGTCACGGATACGCTTGCCAAAGTACGTATCCCGGGTAACGACCACTTCACACACATCCTTGTCATCATCGGTGCGGGTCAACAAGTTGTATAGAGAAGAATTACGCGCCAGCATGGCGAGCAGCGCAGCCTGATCCATGGCCGCGTTCATCGTCACCACACCGATCTTCTCGAACTCTGTGATCATGTTGGTTTCGTCGACGCGCGCAACAACATTGTCGATGCCATGTACCAGGCGGGCTTGCTTGCACACCCGCAAGTTTTTCTCAGCGTCACTGTAAACACAGACCACCGCCTGCGCCTTTTCATAATAAGGAGCCAAGCGTGGGTCATTCTGGTCGGCGTCTGCGATGACAGCCTGCATCCCGCGTTTTTCTACGCGGGCTAACTGCTCCTCATTTTGAGCCACCACCAGCACATGATCATGGTGTTGGTGCAGGTGTTCGGCCACCTGGTTGCCCAATTCTCCGGCACCGACCACGATATATAGCTTCTCTTTCTCCTCCTCTTTGGAGGGGATGAGGCGTGAAAACAGGACCGGTGCAATTGATACTGTAACCAATGCAACCAGCACGATCGCGGCGTTGACCGGCTCAGAGATAACTCCCAAGCGCAGTCCAATGGCCGCGGCGGCGATGATCAGGGAGAGCCGGGCAGAAAGGATCGCTCCGGCGCCAAACGTTTCTCGCCAGGAGAAAGCGAACTTGAATACCAGGCTGGGGATGAACTTGACTGCCAACGCCGCCAGAATCAGCAAGGGGGCCAGCAGCAACGCCTCAGGAGATTCGAGCAATGCCCCCAGGTTGAACTCCACACCGACCATTACAAAAAAGATCGGGATGAAAAAGCCGAAGCCGATGGCATTGAGCTGGTGTTCCAACTCGGCATCTTCTGGGCGTTTCAACAGCGAGACGATTGCCCCGGCCAGGAACGCGCCCAGGATGACCTCCGTCCCGATCACCTCGGACAGAGCAACGAAGATCAACATCATCGTAAAGGCGGCCCGCACCTTGATCTGGGCGGTGGCCCCACTAAGTTCATCAATCGTGCGGCGCACTACTGCCAGCCGGTTGAAAAAGAACATTCCAAAGCGGTACATAAAGAAGAAGGCCAGGAAGAGCACACCGATCAAAAGGATGTCTGGGGTCAGGCCGCTGGAGATCACAGCAACGAACACGGTGATCAGGAACATGGTAGTGAAATCGGCGATCAGCGCCGCCACCAGCAGTGATTGCCCGTAGCGTCCCGTACTGATGCCTTTCTCTTTGAGCACCGGCACGACTACGCCCGGGGAATTGGTCGAAAGGATCAGTGCCATGATCCACGGGTTTAGAACCAGGTCAAACCTATAGAAAGCTAATCCAATCCCCACTGCTAATGCCAGCGTCAAGACATAGGTAAGACCGCCAAGCTGGAGCGGTCCCCAGCGATTGGCTTTATTTCCGTCTCCGCGTCCACCGGACGAGCCCAGGTTAGAAAAGTCAAGCTCCATCCCGGAAAGGAACATCAAGAAAACGAAACCAAATTCGGCCAGCAGTTCCAGCACAGGGTCGTGATAATCGACCCAGCCAAAACCACTGCGTCCGATAATAATGCCGGCGATCAATTCGCCAACCAC
>JBNKDB010000258.1:0-5877 GCA_050288045.1 Anaerolineales bacterium
GTTCGAGACCGGGAAGTACTGGTTCGTGATGCATGCTTTCAACTTCGAGGTCAGTTTCTTTGCCCTGATGCTGATGAACGGAATCGTCAACCTGGCGACCACCATCCCCTCCGCTCCGGGTTACGTTGGCACCTTTGACGCCCCCGGCATTGCCGTGCTCAAGGCTTACGGCGTGGATGGGGCCATCGCGGCCGGATACACGCTGATATTGCACGTTGCCTTGTGGGTGCCGATCACCGCCCTGGGCGCTTATTACATGGCGCGCGAAGGCATCAAATGGGGGGCAGCCGTTCAGGAAGAAGCCGAGGAAGCCCTGGAAGAAATCGAGCCGGGCGAGGACGTCTTTGCAGACAACCAATAACATCTCAAAAAGGAAAATAACATGAACGTTGCCATCATTGGGGCGGGCTACGGCGGCATGGCCGCGGCCTGGGATCTGGTCAACGCCGGACATAAAGTGACCATCTACGAAGCAGCCGACTACGTTGGTGGGTTGGCTTCGGGTTTCAAGCAACCGAACTGGGACTGGTCGGTGGAAAAGTTCTACCATCACTGGTTCGAAAGCGACAAACACATGCACGGCCTGATCGCCGAATTGGGCTTGAGTGACAAGGTGATCTTCCCGCGTCCCTACACGGTGATGCTTTATAAGGATAAGTGGTATCCCTTCGACTCGATCCCGGCCGCGATCCTCTTCCCCGGTCTGGGCTGGGGCATCAACAAGGCGCGCTTCGGTTTTGTGGGCCTGTACCTGCGCCTGACCAACAACTGGCGCGGGTTGGAGAAATCCACCGTCGATGCCTGGATGCGCAAGTGGGCCGGTGACAAGGTCTACGAATTGATGTGGGAACCGTTGATGGAAGGTAAGTTCGGGCCGTTCAAGGAAGATGTCAACATGGCCTGGATGTGGGCGCGCCTCAAAGCGCGCAGCACGCGCCTGGGCACCTACCGCGGTGGCTTCCAGGCCTTTGCCGATGACTTTGCCGCCATTCTGCGCGACAAAGGTGTAGAGATCAAACTCGATACCCCGGTGCGGGCGCTCACCAAGGCGGAAGCAGGTGTGAGCGTTGAGACTGAAAAGGGCAGCGCAACCTACGACCGGGCACTGTTCACCGGCTCGCCAGGGCTGCTGGCAAAGTTGGCTCCCGACCTGCCGGAAGATTACCTGAAAGGCTTGCTCGACCTCAAGCATATGGGCGCGGTGGTGATGACGCTTTCGCTCAAACACTCGATTTCGCCGCAAGGCTACTACTGGTACAACATCCCCAAGAACGCCGGGTTCCCCTTCCTGGCGTTGGTCGAGCACACCAATTTCCTCTCGCCGGATTACTTCGGTGGCGAGCACATCATCTATTGCGGCGACTATCTGCCGGTCGACCACGAATACTTCGAGATGAGCGATGACCAACTGCTGGAACGCTTCATCCCCGGCATCCAGCGCATCAACCCGGATTTCGAACGCGATTGGGTCAATAAGGTATGGGTCTATAAAACCAAATACGCCCAGCCTGTGCCGCTGGTAGGGCACTCTAAAAATATCCCTGCCATCCCGACGCCGTTTGATGGGCTTTACTTCGCCAGCATGAGCCAGGTCTACCCCTGGGACCGCGGCACGAACTTTGCCGTGGAGATCGGCCGCCGGGCGGCGCGCTTGATGATGACGTAATTGCAAATATAGATGATTGGTGAACAAGAGGTGTCGGATGGATTATCAGGAATATCGTGAGAAGTATTTTGTGGAACCACAACCGCAAGCGCGTTTTGCATTCAGCGCCCTGGCAGGGTATTCCATCTTCGTAAAGCAATATGCCGAGGCGCTGGCTTATTACACCGAGGTGTTGGGGCGTCCGAATTATGTGGAGGGAGAATTCACACACGGCTGGCGGATGGGTGATGCCTGGTTTACGTTGTTCCCCGCCAAAGCAGGCGGCCCGCAGCAGATGGAAGTCACCATCATGATGGATTCGGTCGCGGAGGCGGAACGATTACAGGCCGCTTTGATCGCCGCCGGCGGCACAGGCGAAGCCCCAAGCGACCAACTGATGTATGAGCCCATCCGTTTTTGTGCCGTGCAGGACCCGTTTGGGACGAACCTGCTGATCATTGCCCGGCGAAATGAGGCATAATCCTTTGCCTGATCTTGGTATTTCCACGCAACTTGAAGCATTTTTAGCGCTCTTCACTCGCCAGGGGCAGTTTGTCCTCGAAGCTGCCGAGGCGTTAGCGCCGCGTGAACAGGATTTCTTGCAGGATTTCAAACTGCTCAATAAACGCTATCCTACGGAAGTGGTCCGCATGGCGTTGACGATTGCTATCTTACGCGAAGAGGCCGGGCGCAAATTTCCTCAGGCGCGCAAGATGTTCTTCGTGCGTTCGGCCTTTGAACAGGCTTCATCTTGGGAAGTGGCCGCTTACCGGGCAGCGCGCTATGCTGGCCTTGACCGTGTACTCGATCTGGGATGCTCGATTGGCGGGGATACGCTGGCCCTGGCTGAAGTTGTCCCGACGATTGGCCTCGATCACGATACCTTGCGCGTGCAGATGGCGCGTGCCAACGCCGCCGCGCTGGGTCTGGCCGAGCGCACCCGCTTTATCCAGGCCGACCTGACCGTGGCTTTGCCGCTCCGACTGGATGCGGATAGCGGCATCTTCTTCGACCCGGCCCGCCGTAAGAACGGCCAGCGTATCCATTCCGTGCGCGATTACGAGCCGCCGTTGGGTATCATCGAGCGCTGGCTGCCGCAGACACCGGCCGTGGGCGTGAAGATCTCACCAGGGGTGAAGCTGGAAGAACTCTCCGGGTACGATGCCGAGCTCGAATTCGTTTCGCTGAAAGGCGAACTTAAGGAAGCTGTATTGTGGTTCGGGCCGCTGAAGACCACCGAGCGGCGCGCTACCCTGCTGCCCGGTGAACACACCCTCACCGCCGAACACATTCCCGAGATTCCACTGAGCGAACCGCGCGCTTATATATATGAACCTGACCCGGCCGTGCTGCGCGCCGGACTGGTGACTGTGGTAGGGGCGCAGTTGGGTGCTGCCCAACTCGACGCCGAGATCGCCTACCTGACCGCCGATGCCTACGTCGAGACGCCGTTTGCACGCGTCTGGCAGGTGGAAGACTGGCTGCCTTTCCAACTCAAACGCCTGCGCGCTTACCTGCGCGAGCGTAATGTCGGCCGGGTGACGGTCAAGAAACGCGGTTCGCCTATTGTTCCCGAAGACCTGATCCGTGACCTGCGCCTGGAAGGGGAGCACGAGAAAGTGCTTTTCCTGACCCAGATGCGGGGCAAACCGATTGTGGTGATCGCAGTTCCCAATCAAGCCTAAAATTCAACTTGCCAGATTGCCGAAAATCCTATAAAATAGAATTGCGAACTTTTGTTCTGTTTAGGAGCGGCTATGCCCATTCACCCGAACGTGATGATTGTTGCGTTGGGCATTTTCATCGTCATTATGACCTTTCTGGGATTTAGCTACCTGCGGCGGCGGGAGCTGGAAACCTGGGAATATATCGCCTGGGGCATCCTGGCGATCATCGTGCCGGTGCTTGGCCCTTTTATCGTGATCGCCAGCCGGCCGGGGACAACCCGCAAACAATTCGTGGGGGAAAAGAAAATGGAAAAGACCAAGAATTATTTCAAGGTGCGCGGTTAACCGGAGTTTCATGATATAGTAACTCCATGTTCTATGCCGTGCTTGGCTGGATCTTTATTCTATTAAGTCTGGGTAGTATGCTCGCTCGCGAGCACGTCTGGCGCATCTACGCTTGGAATAAACGCCGCCGGGGTTTTACCCCCACGCGCACCGAGCATTGGGATTTGCGCGCTTCGTTCTTTGGTATGCTTGGCCTGTTGGCCGGAATCATCTTGATCCTATTCTCGTTCGGTGCTTGACACAGCCTTATTCCCCTGATAGTATTTTTATGTCAAATTATTTAATCTGAAAGGGACGGCGATGCCTACACATTATGTCGGTACGGCAAAAGAAAAACTGGCCCTGGATACTTTCATCAAACTCACGCGTGCTGCCAATACGGTCGATGCCAGCCTGGCGCAGTATGGTGCACTCGAGAAATTGACGCCCAGCCAGTTTGGTACCTTGGAAATCTTATATCACCTCGGCCCGTTGTGCGCCGGAGAGATCGGCCAGAAGCTGCTCAAGTCGGGCGGTAATATGACGATGGTGATCGACAACCTGGAAAAGCAGGGTTGGGTACGGCGCGAGCGCAACCCGGAAGACCGCCGCCAGGTGCATATCCATCTGACTGAGAGCGGGCGGGCATTGATCGAAGCCGTATTGCCCGAACAGGTTGCGGCTATCGTTGAAGTATTCGATGTGCTCGATCCGACCGAGCAGCAGCAATTGGGCGATTTGTTGCGTAAATTGGGGCAGGGCAACTCCGGTTGAGAAAATAAGATTTTCATTAGAAATGTTCAATTACCCCTGGACGGTGGTGTGTTTTTTTGCTAAAATACTTTAACATCAAAATAATTAATATCAAACAGAATTATATTGAATAAATATAAAAGGAGATTTACAATGACTTGGACAATTGATGCAGCCCACACCCACCTGGAATTCAGCGTGACCCACATGATGCTGGCGAAAGTACGCGGCGAGTTTGAAGATTTCAAAGGCACGATTGCGTTCGATCCTGAAAACCCGGCCGCCACAGAGGTAGACATCAGTATCGACGTTGCCAGTCTGACCACCCGTAACAAAGACCGTGATGCCCACCTGCGCTCCCCCGATTTCTTCAATGTAGAAGAATATCCTAAGATGACTTTCAAGAGCAAGCGCGTGGAGTTAGTCTCGGATCATGAAGCCAAGCTGGTCGGCGACCTGACCATCAAGGACATCACCCGTGAAGTGGTACTGGACGTGAATTATGCCGGGCAGGCACAAAGCCCGTGGGGTACCACCAGTGCCGGTTTTACTGCCAGTACAACCATCGACCGCACCGACTGGGGCCTGACCTGGAACCAGGCGCTGGAAACCGGCGGTGTGTTGGTCAGCGAGAAGATTGGGATCAACATCGAAACCGAATTGGTCAAGCAGGCTGAAGCTGAAGCGGAGGCTGTCTAACCCAGCAATCGTTCAAGTGTGATATAAATAGGTTGTAAGGGGCAAGGCGCGCCTTGCCCCTTTTGGTAATTTAAGCTAAAGGCAAGAGGAGTGTTATCGATTCGATAAATATATGGAAAATATTCGCGGTATCGTAGTTAAATCACAATCCGGTTTTTTTGATATCGACACAAAAACACACGGTGAGATCACAGCCCGTTTGCGGGGACGGTTGAAGCAAGGTGCCCGCACCGGTGACTTGATCGCAGTGGGGGATTGGGTAGCAGTTTCATTACAGGAAGATGGTACGGCCATGATCGAAGAAATAGAAGAACGCAAGAGCGCCTTTGTACGCATGGCGCCTTCTTCACGCGGCCTGTATGAACAGGTTATCATTGCTAACCTGGATGAAGTGCTGCTGGTATTCGCCTGTGATGATCCACCGCCTAACATGCGTATGCTTGACCGTTTCCTGATCATTGCCGAACGCCAGGATATCCCCGTCCAGATCATTGCCAACAAGACCGACCTGGTCAGTCGCAGGCAGATGCATTATTTCTTTGGGCATTATCCCAAGTTGGGCTATCCGGTACTCTATACTTCCGTGAAGAAAAAACACGGCATTCGCAAACTCCGCCGTCTAATTAAGGGGAAAATTTCGGTACTGATCGGCCCATCTGGGGTGGGCAAATCTAGCTTGCTGAACGCGATCCAGCCTGACTTGGGACTGCGGGTGAGTTCGATCAGCGAAGCAACGCGCAAAGGCCGCCACACTACAGTCGTACGCCAGATGTTCAAGTTGGATAAGGG
>JBNKDB010000259.1:0-4958 GCA_050288045.1 Anaerolineales bacterium
AGATCAAGCGGGTATTTTTCATTTTCAATCCTCAAGCTGTCCAGCGGCAGCATCGCTTAAGATGCCGCGGAAATAGATATCCAACATTTGATCCAGGCTATCTTCTTCTCCAAAAAACTGCTGGCCATACGGCACGATGAGAGTCTCTGTAATATAGAAAGTAAAGACCGTCCCTAGGAACATACGCACGATGGCTACGACGGAAATCGGACGCAGGTCAGTCCGCGCCTGGGTAAGCTTCTGAGCAAAGCCCATAATACGCGGCAGCATCAATTCGACCAGATGTGACAGATGGGACATTTTAAATTCGACGATCTCGATGAAAAGCAGGTTGAGGTATCGATCTTCCTTTTGCAACCGGTCTATCATCAGATGAGCGGCACGCCGCAGCAAATCCTCGATGGTCTCATCCTCCAGCGCTTCGATTTTCGGCAATACTTCGTGGATGGGATGATAGGTCAGGACGACCTGCTCGAACACCTCATCCTTGCTGCTAAAGTGATTGTAGATGCCCCCCAAAGCGATGCCGGCGCGCTCGGCGATCTGGCGCATTGAAGTTCCGTGGAAACCCTGCTCGGTGAACAGAGCAAATGCCGCTGCCAGAATATCGTTTTTAGTGCGTTCCCCTTTGGTCAGATCATTCAAAACAAGCCTCCTAAAATGAACGAACGTTCGTTTTTATTCTATACCTACTCTTTCTCGTTGTCAAGTCGGTCATTCAATGCCTTAAACAAATGGTTATTTTATTTTTCTAAACTCGAATTCAATATTTTATAAATCCACCATTGACAAACTAAAATTAATGCTATAGACTATTGATATTATTCATTAAAGATTAAATATTACAAAATAAATTCGAGCTATTATTGATTTTTTCGATCATTACATGAATTTTATGAAGGAGTGACATAGCCATGAGTAACTGGGCAATCGATGCAAATAAACTGGTGAAGCAATTCCCCCTCCGGCAGAAGGGCAAAGAAGCAAAGAATGGTAACGGAGCGGCCAAAGATACCAAAACGAAAAAGGGTTGGCATCCATTCAACCGCAAACCAATCGAAACATTCACTGCCGTGGACGGTGTAGACTTACAGATTGAACACGGTGAAGTCTTCGGCCTGCTGGGACCAAACGGGGCCGGGAAGACCACCACCATCCGTATGTTGTGCACCTTGCTGGAGCCGACCAGCGGCACCGCCCTGGTGAATGGCTACGACATCACCAAACAGGCCAACCAGGTGCGCTTGAGCCTGGGTACTGTGCTGGCCGGGGAACGCAGCATTTATTGGAAATTGACTGCCCGCGAGAACCTGGAATATTTCGCCGCCCTCTACCACATCCCTACCAAGCGTGCCAAACAACGCGTCGGCGAACTGCTCGAGCGCATGGAGCTGACCGAGCGCGCCGATGAGTTGGTCGAGAATTATTCCACCGGCATGAAGCAGCGCGTGGCAATCAGCAAGGCCCTGCTCGCCAACCCGCCCATCCTGCTGCTGGACGAACCCACCCTGGGCCTCGACCCGCAGGCCGCCCGCAAAGTGCGCGAACTGGTCAAAGAATTCCAGGATGAAGGCCATACCATCCTGCTGACCACCCATTACATGGAAGAAGCCGATCAACTTTCCGACCGTATCGGTATCATCGACCAGGGCAAGATCATCGCCCTGGATACTTCCGCCAACCTCAAAGAGCGCATCCAGCAAAAAGATATCGTGCGCCTGGAAATCTCGGGCTGGCGGCCGGAAATGGAAAGCAATCTAAAAACCATCCAGAACGTCGCCAACTTGGTCAGCCGTCCAATGGAAGCCGATTCGCTCTGGGAAGTGAACCTGCACGTCGACAACAGCCGCGCCATCCTGCCCAACCTGATCGAATCGATCAATCAGAACGGTACCCGCCTGGTGAACATGAACATCCTTAAGCCTTCGCTCGAAGACGTTTTCATCAACCTGACCGGCAAGGCCCTGCGGGATTAGGAGGCAACGATGACAACCGTAACACAAGCGCACACCCCCGTCTCCGCCCCCACCCTGGCCTCGGAACTGCGCGGCCTGATGGCCGTGATGCGCCGGGAGTGGTCGATCACTTTCCGCTACAAGACCTGGATCATCATGACCCTGATCTGGCCGGTGATCTTTCCGATGGTCTACATCCTGACCGGGCGCGCCCTGGCCGGGCCAGACGGCAGCGGCCTGGGGCAATTCTTGCAAAGCGCTGGGACGGATAGTTTTATCGGTTACATCGCCGTGGGCACCACCGTGTGGATGTGGCAGAACGTAGTGCTCTGGGACCTGGGCTTTGCCCTGCGCAACGAACAGATGCGCGGCACGCTCGAATCCAACTGGCTGACCCCCACCTGGCGCTTCTCCCTACTGATTGGCAGTGGCGCGGTCAAATTCGTGACTATGCTGATCTTCATCGTCGTCGCCACGCTGGAATTCCGCTTCTTTTTCGGCGTGCGCCTCAACGGCAGCCTATGGCAGGCCATCCTGGTGATGTTTGCTTCGGTGCCCTCGATCTACGGGATCGGGATCACCTTTGCCAGCCTGGTGATCACTGCCAAAGAAGCCAATATGTTCGTCTTCCTGGTGCGCGGCCTGGTGATGATCTTCTGCGGAATCACTTTCCCGGTTAGCATCCTGCCAGGTTGGATGCAGGGCGTGGCAAAGTTCTTGCCGCAAAGCTACACCATCCGCGCCATGCGTACCGCCCTACTGAACGGCGGCGACTGGCAACTCGTGCGGGCCGACATCCTTGCCCTGCTGGGTTTTGGTGTTTTCTGGCTGCTGGCCGGTTACCTGCTGTTCACCTGGATGGATCGCCGCACCCGCAAGAACGGCTCCTTAGGTCACTACTAATAATTGAGGTCACCATGAGCGATTTAGTTATTTACAAACCCACCCTAAAATCTTACCTCGGTGCGCTGTACGCCATCGCCAAGAACGATTGGAAACGCTACTGGCGTTACCCGTTGAACGTACTTTCGCACATCTTCCAGCCGATCATCTGGCTTACCCCGGTCTATTTCATGGGGCAGGCCTTCAGCGTAAACGGCCAGGCAGTCGGCTTTGCAGGCTACAGCGGTACGGCCGATTATATGTCCTTCATCTTAATCGGCTCGGCGTTGAGCAATTTCATCAGTGCCGTATTCTGGGGCATGGGCTATTCGATGAAAAACGATATGGACGCCGGAGTGTTGGAAACCAACTGGATGACGCCGGTACCGCGCCCGGTACTGCTGGTCGGGCGCACCTTTACCAACCTGCTGACTACCACCGTCAACTCGGTCATTACCCTGATTATCGGTGCCCTGCTGTTCGGCTTCCAGGTTTCCGGCAACATCGTGGCCTCGCTGCTCTCGATCCTGCCGATGCTGATTGGGCTATACGGTTTTGGTTTTGCCTTCGCCGCCCTGGTGCTGGTCTTGAAGGATGCCAACACATTGGTGGACATGGGCAGTTTCCTGGTGGATACCTTCTCCGGCTCGCGCTTCCCCATCGCCGCCCTGCCGCGCTGGCTGCTGCCCGTCTCGCTGGCTATCCCCCTGACCTACGGCTTCGATGCCATCCGCAGTTGGCTCCTGGGCACGTATACCTTCCTGCCGATCACTACGGAGATCATCATCTTATTGGTCTTCATGGTGGTGATGACCGCGGGAGGCCTGGTCACGCTGCAAATCCTGGAACGGCACGTGCGCAGGAAAGGCACCCTGGCACAACACTAAACACCCTCTTTTTAAATCAAAAACTCCTGCGCAGATGCAGGAGTTTTTTTATTGGAATGATCTATCTATGCCATACCCAATCGCCGCCCACCATCGTTGCCAATGGTCGAATGGTGTGAAGCTGTTCAGGGGGTATGGCAAATGGGTCGGTGTCGAGCACGATCAGGTCGGCCAGGTAGCCGGGAGCCAACATTCCCAGATGGTCTTCCATGCGGCCGGTGTAGGCCGGGCCGCTGGTGAAACCACGCAAGGCGGTCAACAGGTCAAGTTTTTGTTCCGGCCGCCAGCCTTCCACGTCAGGGCTGCCATCGTTACGGCGACGCGCCACGGCAGCCTGCAAGCCCCAGAACGGATTGGGGGACTCTACCGGGGCATCCGAACCAAACGCCAACCGCGTGCCGCTGTCCAGCAGCGACTTGAAGGCATAAGCCAGGGCGGCGCGTTCGCCCCAGAATTCATCGGCAGCATACATATCGGCCGTGGCGTGGATCGGCTGCACCGAGGCAATCACATCCAGTTCAGCCAGGCGCGTCAGGTCATCGGGATGCAGCACCTGGACGTGCTCGATGCGGTGGCGCTGGGCGGGCAAGCCTTGAGCGCGCTCATATTCGCGCAGTTGGGTATAGGCATTGAGCACCTCGTGGTTGGCGCGGTCGCCGATGGCATGTACGGCCATGCCCAGGCCGCTCTGCGCAGCCTGCTGGCCGTATTCCAGCAACGTTTCTCCATCCACAAAGAGCATACCGCGGTTCTCTGGGTCACCTTCGTAGGGCGCAAACATAGCGGCAGTGTGCGGCCCCAGGGCACCATCCATGAAGACCTTGACGTTGCCGATGCGCAGCAAGTCATCACCAAAACCGGAACCCAGGCCAACCGCGACGGCCTGTTCGATTTGGTCGACCGGCATGCTCTTGATCACCCGCAGCTTGAGTTCACCCCGGGCACGCAGTCTTTGCAGCGCCTGGAAACACGGGATGCGGTCGAAATCGTGCACACCGGTCAGGCCATACGCCCATAGCTGCTCTTGAGCCGCCTGAATGCCTGCTTCGATCTCCGCAGGGGTTGGTGTGGGAATGGCGTTCAACAGTAGCTCATCGGCCGCTTCGTACAGCATTCCGTTCGGGTTGCCGCTGGCATCGCGCCCAATGCTGCCGTTCCGCGGGTCGGGGGTACGGGCATCGATCCCGGCAGCTTTGAGCGCCAGGGTATTGACCGCGGCGGAGTGCAGTGAAGT
>JBNKDB010000260.1:0-8146 GCA_050288045.1 Anaerolineales bacterium
TCTGGGCGACGATGTCGTTCACATCCTGACTGCGCAAACGCAGCATCGGGCCAAGGTCTCCCTTAAGAAGATTGAATAAATACAGGAAAAACTGTTCGTAGAGCGGTTTGTCCAGGCCGTAACGCCGTTCGAGGATCAGACGCATCTGTTCCGGCATGGCGCGCTCGCCAACCGTATCGAACGGGCCTCCAGGCATAGCGTGCACAAGCGCAAATGTTGCCAGGATCATCAAGAAGATGACCGGAATGGAAACAAGTAAGCGGCGAATTATGAATTTCGTCATGGGCAGCGACCTCCCATCAGGGTTTAGGATTTGGGGGAGCAGCGAGGCTGCTCCCCCAATTGTCTAACTAACTAGTTGATAAAGTTCTAGCGACCAGCTTGCTTGGCTTCCCAGTCAACAGACCAGGTGTACCATTGATCGCCACCAAACAGCGCGGGGATGCGATCCAGCCACGGTTGCTCGGCAACGTAAGCGATGCGCAGGAAGATCGGGAAGAAGGGATATTCACCCTCAGGCCCGAAGAAAGCTTCTTCGATCTCGCGGTACATTTCACTGCGGACGGCGGGATCAGGTTCTTCGCGAGCAGCCACGATCATCTGGTCGATCTCATTGCAGGTGCGCTTGGAGCGGTTATCGGTCTGGCACCACAGCACGTCGCCAACCCAGTTGTTCTCGTCGGCGTAGTCGGGGCCCCAACCAAGCGTCCACATGTGCGGAGCTTCTTCGTCGGGAGTGCTGGCGGCGGTGGCATCCAACAACTCAGCAAACGGCTGTTGTTCGATCACGATTGTGTCAGCGGAGCAACCCAGGTTCTCTTGCCATTGACCCTGAGCAAACTCAATCCAGTTCAAGGTGCTCTGGCCGCTGTAGCCCAAGATGGTGACCTGCGGGAAACCTTCGCAGTTCGGGTAGCCGGCATCGGCCAACTGAGCAGCTGCGAATTCAGGATCGTACCCTACACCAACTTCGTCGATCGGCGGAGCGCCGAAGATTCCAGGAGGAGCAAAGTGTTTCATGGGCAGACCCTGGCCCTGGCGAACCTCTTCAACATAGGTGGCACTGTCGAAGGCGGCGCCGAAGGCGCGGCGGACACGAGGATCATCGAACGGCGGTTTGGTCTCGCGGAAGGCGATGTAGAACACAGCCAGGTCAGCAATCTGCACGGTCTGGTCAGCGAACTGATCCAGGTGAGCCTGCAGTTCGGGTTCGGGGATACCGGATGTATCAACTTCGCCATTCAACCACAGCGCGTAGCCGGTAGCGAGTTCAGGTACCACACTGGTCTCGAAGACTTCGATGTTGCCGCCACCCTGCATGTCAGCAGGCATGAGCGGGTTGCGGACGATCTTGCGGCGCACGCCGTGCACCCACTCGTCCAGAACGAAACGGCCGTTGGTCACGATGTAGCCAGCTTCGATCCACTGTTCACCATGTTCTTCGATGGCCCACTGCGGGGTGGCGGTCAGCGTCCACATGGGGGTCATGGACAGGAAGTAGCCGGCAGGGAACTCAAGCTCGATAACCAGGGTGTCATCAGCAGGAGCGGTCACGCCAATCGCATCCACCAACTCGGCGGGGATACTGGCGGGATCTTCGTAATTGAGGACATCGGAGCAGCCCTTGACGACCGGGGCAATAACGGAACTGTAGTAGGAACCGATATTGGGGTCACAAGCGCGCTTGATGCCATATACGAAGTCACTGGCGACAACGAAGCGGGGGGTACCTTCTTCGTCAACGACCTGCGTGGTCTCACCACCGGGCACGTGGTACACCCAGGGGATGTCGGTGCGCAGGGTGAAGGTGTAGGACAGACCGTCTTCGCTGACTTCCCAGGAGGTGGCTGTTTCGGGAACGACTTCGCTGGTGACCAAGTCATAATTGGTCAGGTGCACAAAGAGGTTCTCGATGTAGTTGATGGAGGTTACGTCTTCAGCGATCTGGGGATCCAGCGAGGGGATGTCGGAGGTGTCAAAACCATTGAAGGTGACAGGGGTGTCTTCCATCATCGGTTCTTCACCTTCTGCCGGAACCTCAACCAAAACTGTCTCGACCACTGTTTCGCCTTCTTTTTCGACGACAACCGTCTCGACAATAACTTCTGGTTCAGGAGCGGCACAACCGGCCAAAACCATGCTCGCAATGACGACTAACGCAAATGCGATAGACAAACTTTTCTTAAAGTTCATTGTGTTTCTTCTCCTTCGTAGAATGTAAAACCAATTTAGTTGCTGGTAAGCGTACGTAGAGTATATCTTTCGCCGCAACCACCTCCTTTCAGAAAATCACAACCCATAAAAACTATACCAGGTGACAGGCAACCCAATGTCCGGGAGAAATCTCCCGCCATTTGGGTACTTCTTGTGAGCAGATGTCTTCGGCGATCGGGCACCGGGTATGGAAGCGACAGCCGGACGGCGGGTTGGCAGGGCTGGGGACATCACCCTTCAACAACATCCGTTGGCGTTTCTTTTCTTTTGACGGATCGGGGATCGGCACAGCCGAAAGCAGTGCCTGGGTGTAGGGATGAAGCGGATTAGTATACAATTCGTCGCGATCCGCAAGCTCCACAATCTTACCCAAATACATCACCGCCGTACGATCAGAGATGTGGCGTACCATGCTAAGGTCGTGGGCAATGAACAGGTAGGTAAGATTCATCTTGTCCTGGAGTTCTTCCAACAGGTTAACAACCTGGGCCTGGATGGACACGTCCAAAGCCGAGATCGGTTCATCACAAACAATGAATTCCGGTTCCAGTGCCAGGGCACGGGCCACACCGATACGCTGGCGTTGGCCGCCGGAAAACTCATGAGGATAACGATTGACGAAATAAGGATTCAGGCCTACCAGGCGCAGCAGTTCCTGCACACGTTGCTTGCGTTCTGTGGGTGTACCAATGCGGTGCACCTCCAACGGCTCGGAAATGATGTTCCCCACTGTCATCCGGGGGTTCAAGGAAGCATAGGGGTCCTGAAAAATGATCTGCATATTGCGACGCATGTGGCGCATTTCATCCGGGCGGGCGGTGGTCAAATCCTTGCCGCGGAAATAAACTTTCCCGGAAGTCGGCTCGTGCAATTGCAAAATGGTGCGCCCGGTCGTGGATTTTCCACAACCACTCTCACCAACCAAGCCAAGCGTTTCACCTTCTTTGATCTCGAAGGAAACCTGGTCTACGGCCTGGACAGCCCCCACCTGTCGTTGCACGATAATGCCGCGGTTGATGGGGAAATGTTTCGTCAAATTATCAATTTTAATTAGAACGTTGTTATCTTGGCTCATCGAAGTTCACCTGTATCTACGTTTACCCAGCAAGCAATCTTTCGTCCAGGGGCGATTTCTTCCAAGGGCGGGTTCATTTCCCGGCATTTGTCTTGCACATAGTCGCAGCGGGCTGCGAACGGGCAGCCAGGCGGCAGTGCGATCAGGTCGGGCGGCAGTCCTTCGATGGTTTCCAGTTGGCCCTCGCGAGAGCCATCCATGCGAGGCAAGGAACGCAGCAATGCTTTGGTATAGGGATGGCGGGGGTCCTCGTAGAGTTCATCGACCAAGGATTCCTCAACCATGAAACCAGCGTACATCACGATCACGCGTTCTGCCAAACCGGCTACCACACCAAGATCGTGGGTGATCCAAATCAGTGCCATACCAAGGTGATCGCGCAGGCGTTTGACCAGGTCAACGATTTGAGCCTGGATGGTCACATCCAGGGCGGTGGTCGGCTCGTCAGCGATCAACAAGGAGGGGTTGCAGGCTAAACCCATGGCGATCATCGCCCGCTGGCGCATGCCCCCGGAAAATTGGTGGGGGTAATCGTCAAGGCGTTGGCGGGCTTCCGGAATGCCCACCAATTGTAGCAGTTCAGCGGCGCGCTCTTCGGCTTCCTCGTTGCTCAACCCAAGATGCAGTTGGAGCGGTTCCTTCAATTGGAAACCAATCGTCAGCACCGGGTTCAAGGAGGTCATCGGGTCCTGGAAGATCATCGCGACCTGACTGCCGCGAATGCTCTGCATTTCGGAAACAGATAACTTATACAAGTCTGTATCGTGAAATTGGATGTAATCTGCCTGGATGTCTGCGGGTGGCTCGGGGAGGAGCTTCATTACTGAAAGCATTGAAACGCTTTTTCCGCAGCCACTTTCCCCCACAATCCCCAATGATTCCCCTTCGTGAAGCTGGTACGAAATTCCATTGACAGCATGCACGAGGCCATCATGTGTGTCAAAAGTCGTTCTAAGATTCTTAATATCAAGAATTACCTTTTTTTCCAAAGTGTTCTCCTTCGTGCGTACTTCTGCCGAAAAACTATCGCCTGCCGGCAGGGCAATTCAAAATTAGTGCTTAAATATCTATAGGCCTGAGTTAGGTAGCATAACTCTTATTAAAGATACTGTTAATGTTACATTAAGGTTCAATCAATTTATGTGAATTCTAACACTATATCCGGTAATCGTTTTACCGATAAGAAAAAGCAATGCTATACCTTCCTGAATAAACAGGAAAGAATAGAGCAAAGCACATTTATATGAAAAAGTGATGCATTATGCAATTTTCCTAACCAGTACGGTATCGCATTATACAACACTCCCCCCACTTTGTCACCTATTTTTTTAACAAAAATATGCCTTTATTTTCAGCAGTTAGGTATATAATGTGCCATTTCATTAAGGAAACATAGCTTTGCTACTTTGTAAGTTCGGAAATTTGGCTGCCATGTTAAAATGAATCACAAGACCGCAACCGCTTCTCAATAGCTTTTAGCTGGCAAACTTAGCCATGCTTAGCCATGCCATTGGTACCAAGTTGGTTGACGCTTGGATTGACCACGATATACAATAAAACCAATATTAGTTTAGGCCAACCGCCCAATCAGGATTTTCGGTATGACCGGCGCAGACAACGATACAGAAGACACCATCGAAGGCATAGATGCTCTCCGCCAAGAAACATTCCGGGGGAATTCCGAGTCGATCGACTTCGATGAACTGGAAACCGTGCTGCAAAGATGCAAGCTGAACTTCCTGGAAGTGCTCGACCAGTTGGATAATGGTGTTGCCATCGTCGATGAGGATGGTGTCACCATCGCCTGGAACCAGGCCCTGGAACGCATCACTGGAATATCTGCCCAAGAAGCTTTGGGAATGAAATGGTGGGAAGTCCAATACCTGCTCACGCCGGAAGAAGAACGCAGCCCAAAATTGATCGACCGCCTGAAAGCGCGCGTGGTCGAAGTACAGGTGAAAGGCGATGGCGAATGGCTGGATCAGGTTGTCGATACGGAATATATCGGCTCCGATGGTGTGCGGCGTTTCATCCAAATGAAGAATTTCCAGATCAAGAGCGAAAGCAACCGATTGCTGGGCATGGTGGTCAACGATGTGACCGGGCGCAAACTCGCCGAGGTCGCCGAGCAGGCCACCCGGCAAATGTCGGAAGAACGCGCCCTGGTGATCCATGAAGCGCTGGAACGCGAGCAGCACCTGCATCAGGTCACGCGCTTCCTGACCAGCCGCCTGGAAATCGACCACGTCTTGCATAATGTGATCCGGCTGGTGGCCGAACTGGTAGATGCCGACCTTGGCGACCTGGGGCTGATCTCCAACGACGGCGAACAACTGGTCTACCCATATATCTACGACGTTTCTGCCAGAACAGTTACCGCCAGCCTGACCCACGTCAAGCCCAAAGCAGACATGGGCATGGCCTGGCAGGTGGTTGAGAGCAAACAACCGATCCTGGTTCAAAATGCCGATAAAGACCCCGATACCAATAAAGCCATGCTCGACAGAGGCGTGCACAGCCTGATCATGGCGCCAATCATGGCCGGTGAAAAATGCCTGGGGGTGATGGGACTTTTCAGCATGAGCAAGGATAAGCAGTTCATCCCCCGCGATCTGGCAGTGATCGAATCGGTCGGCCGTCAGGCCGGGATCGCATTACAAAACGCGGTACTGTTCGAAGAAGTCCAGAAACTGGCGATCACCGACCCCCTGACCGGGCTGTTCAACCGCCGCCACTTTTTCGAGTTATCTCACCGGGATTACGAACGCGCCCTGCGCTACAAGCGGCCGCTGTCCGTGATCATGCTGGACATCGACCATTTCAAGCAAGTCAACGACACTTACGGACACGCCGCCGGGGACGTCGTCCTGCAAAGCGTCGCCGAACGCTTGAGCACCTCATTACGCAACACAGACATCATCGGGCGCTATGGCGGTGAGGAATTCGTGATCTTGATGCCAGAAACCAGTGGCACCAACGCCAACCTGGTAGCCGAACGCTTACGGCTGATCACCGAGCACACCCCCACTCCAACTACGGCTGGGCCGGTGATGATCTGCATCAGCCTGGGCGTCGCCAGTTTCGATTACGCTACGCCCAGCTCTTTCGACGAACTGCTGCTGCAGGCCGACAAGGCACTGTACGCTGCCAAGGGTGCCGGGCGCAATCAGGTCAAGACCTGGCAGGAAGTCGCCGCCGAGGGTTCCTCACCGATCTAGACGGCTAACCCAGATTGAAAAATAAAACTGCGCGTTCGTGAACGCGCGGTTTTATTTTTGGGTTTAGGCTTATTTCCCGCCACCCAAGAACTCAATGGCGGCTTGCAGTTGCACATCAAACGGTTCCTGGCGCAGCCCCCAATCACCCAACGGGACCTCGACGTCCGGGGTCACGCCAATGCCTTCCAAAGAAGAGCCATCGTTGAGCAGCAGGGTGGAGATCGCCAGACGGATGAGCGTGCCATCGGCCAGGTTGAAGCTGATAATGCCCTCAGTATTCCCGGCAGAGGGCATACCGATGATCGTAGCACGGCCCAATTCCTTCATCGCGGCCGGGAAGTAGTCCGCCGCGCTGTGACTGTTGCCATCGGTCAGCACCACGACCGGTGTAGTTTCATTCCATTTGACCGGGCCGCGGATGCGATAGACCGTGCGCGAGCTATCCTCGCGCAGTGCGCCGGTTGTACCGACCGTACCCTGGGCAAAAATAGCAATCGACTGGTCGGAGTTGCCACCGTAATTGTGGCGCACGTCCAGGATCAGGCCGTCGAGCGGCTGGTCGGCTTCCATTTCGCTCAGCGCTTCCAGGATATTGGCGGCCGCATCGCCGTCAAAATCAAGGATGCGAATGTAGCCGATGTACGGGTCAGTATTGACAATTTCATGGAACCAGCGGTCACAATTGCCGTACCCACCCAAAGGGAGCGTAAAATCTCGTGGTTCGCTGTCCGGGCCTTGCTGGATGGTGAGGGTGACTTGATCACCGCCGTTACCAAATCTAGCTGGGAAGTAATCAGCGCCCATCCAACCTTCTGGGCTTTTCTCGACCGGTTCGCCATCGATCGCCAGGATCACATCACCACGCTGTAAACCGGCTTGCGCTCCGGCGCCAAAGTCACATACTTCCCAGATGAGCAGTTGTTCGTCTTCCCTGGAAGGTCTAATAATCAGACCAGTGCCGGGCAGCGGATCGCCGCTGTCGCTCGTATCTACGCCAAACTCAGCGCCCATATTCTCGGGGGGCACGAAACGGCTGTGGTTGTCATTCAATTCGGCGATCAGATCGCTCATCAAAGCCCAATGCTCTTCCTGGGTTTGGACAGCTTCGAACTTGGGCAGGTATTCAGCATACACCGCATCCCAATCGACCCCATTGAAGTTATCACGCACGTAGTTGGCTCGTACGATATTCCAGGCCTGATCGAAAATGCCGACGTAATCATCGGCGGCGATGATGGCATCTTCGGAAACCGCTGTCGGCGGCACCAGTGTGACCAGGTTGGTCAGGGCCTGGGCAGTCGCCAACGGCCCGGTCAGCACCTGGGTTTTGGTCGGTTTCATCGTGCGGGTTGGTTCAGGGGGGACTTCGGTCGGTTCAGGCGTGTTGGTTGGTTCGGGTACCTGCGTATCGGTAGGGATTACTTCGGTTTCCGCCGGGCCGGAAGCGACACAGGCGGACAGGACCAGCGCAAGTAAAATTAAAAGGGAAAAGATCGAGCGTTTCATGGTTTCTCTCCTTCTTAAGATGTCACATGCGATCAATGATAGCAATAAAGATCGAGTCATTATATCCCATCTTGTTAAGAGCCAGCTAAATGCCAACAGATATAAACCACTTGAAAAACTGGAAATATTTCAC
>JBNKDB010000261.1:0-5852 GCA_050288045.1 Anaerolineales bacterium
GTAGTTGGTGGTGTGGTTTGGTATCTGCGCCGTAAGCGAGGCTAGCAATGCTGCGCCGAAGTACATTGATCGTTCTGATCGTGTTCCTGGTGCTGGTAGGTGTGGCCGTTTACTTGCAATACTTCCACGAGGAAGCGCCGGTAATACCAACCGAAGAAGTATCTGTACTGGATGCGACGATCCCGGTGCCTGAAGATCTCTTCGACTTTGATCCCAATGCCGTGACCGGTTTGCGAATCGATGCTGCCGATGGGCGCGTTGTGGAAATCGAAAAGAACGAAGACGATGCATTTGTGCTGGTGGAACCTGAGACCAACGCCGAGATGACGGATGCACTGCGGATCTTTGATGCGATCGATACACTTGCGCGGGTCGAGATCGATTTCAATCTCGACCCACAAATGGCGTTGAGCGCTTTTGGTTTGGATGAGGCTGCTTATGAAGTGACGCTTTCCCTGGAAGATGGTGAAGATGTCAGCTTCAAGATCGGCGACCAGGTCCCAACGAAAACCGGTTATTACGTCCAACTGGTAGATAGTACACCCAAAGTTGTCGGGTTGTACGCTATCGACAATTTACTCACGTTCTTTGATGATCCTCCGGCTATCCCGACGCCAACACCAGAGCCTACGTCGGAAGTTACACCGGAGCCACAAGACGTGGAATAATCCATAGATCGACCATACACCCGATCAAATAGACTAATATTTTATTAGAATTTGATTTGGGTGTTGATTTTAAGCTTGAAAAACTGTATTCTGGAACCAGAGAAGCACCAGATTAAAAAAATAACGGATGTAAGATTTGCCCGGCAAAGAAGCTCTGATTGTGTAAAAGTATACAAATTGCATGGCAATTCTTAAGCAAATCACAAAGTGGTTTGCCTGCATCCTAGTTTGGAGTGTAGATGCCTGTGAAGGTTATTGATGACGATCTGTTAGAAAAAATTGAAGATAATTCTGAAGAATACTCCGCAATTGCACAGCTTATTGAATTAGGGCGGAGCAAGAGCTATGTAACTATTGACGATATTCTGACCTTCTTCCCGGAAGCCGAGCGTGATGTCGACCAGTTGGAAGAGGCCTTTGCGGCTTTGTTGAGCGCCGGCATCCCGTATGTAGATGACGACACCAATCTGCAACCCTCCGATGAGGAATTGACCGAAGAAGAGGATGAAGAGAGCGCCGAAGACGAACGGGACCTGGCCGAAGAGGACGATAACTACCTGGCGAATATCGATACCGACGACATGATCGGTCTGTATCTGAAAGAGGTTGGCCGGGTACCCCTGCTTACCGCCGAAGAAGAGGTCTCGCTGGCAAAGCGCATCGAACGTGGCCGTGTCTCGCGCGAAGATTTGGCGGTAGGTGAGCTAGATGAAGACGGCCGCACACAACTGCGTGATTATATTGAAGACGGTTGGGCGGCCCGTGAACATCTGATTACTGCGAACTCGCGTCTGGTGATCAGTGTGGCGAAGAAATATATGGGCCGGGGTGTGCCTTTCCAGGATTTGATCCAGGAAGGCAATATTGGCCTGATCCGTGCTGCCAAGAAATTCGATTATCGCCGTGGGCATAAGTTCAGCACGTATGCCACCTGGTGGATTCGCCAGGCGGTGACGCGCGCCATCGCCGACCAG
Organism: Anaerolineales bacterium; assembly: GCA_050288045.1. Taxonomy (GTDB): domain Bacteria; phylum Chloroflexota; class Anaerolineae; order Anaerolineales; family UBA11579; genus JAFGRA01. The sequence goes on from JBNKDB010000261.1 coordinate 1,643, forward strand.
GGCCGTACGATCCGTGTGCCGGTGCACATGGGTGACCAGATCAACAAGCTGCTGCGTGTACAGCACCAACTGACCCAAAAGTTGGGGCGCGATCCTTCGGTCGAGGAATTGGCTGGGGAGCTGGACGTACCGATCAAGAAGGTCGAGAATATGATCCAGGTGGCCCGCCGCCCGCTTTCGCTGGAAACCCCAACCGATGATGAGGAAGACTCGGTCTTGGGCGATTTCATCCAGGATCGTGAAGCCCCGGCTCCTGACGATTCGGCAACCTACAACTTGCTGCGCGAGCACCTTGACGAGGTGTTGAGTTCGTTGCCGCCGCGCGAGGTGCGCATCTTGCAGTTGCGCTACGGCTTGCTCGATGGACAGGCGTACACGCTGGAAGAGGTTGGCCGCAAGATGGGCGTGACGCGTGAGCGCGTGCGTCAGATCGAAGCCCAGGCGCTTAGCCGCCTGCGCCACCCCGGCATTCGCCGCAAGTTGCGCGAATATTTGGGTGAATAATTTCCAAGTAAGTAAAAATATCTGGCCGCGGTGAATTCCGCGGCCAGTTTTTTGTTTCTGAACAAGAGCTTACGGCTCGGCAATTGGGGTAAAATTGGAGCAATTTACTCTAAATTATAGGAGGAGCTATTAGTGGTGGAAGAGACTGTTATCACATATAAAACGGATCTGGAAGGTGTCGATTGGGTAACTTTGAAAGCCCTGTTGGAAGAAGATGATTTTGACAACGGGCGCACGCCGGAAAAATTGCAGCAGTCTTTTGAAAACAGTCAGGCGGTGGTTTTTGCTCTGGATGGGGAGCGGGTGATCGCCAAAGCGCGTGCCTTGTCGGATGGCGTGTGTAATGCGTACGTGGTCGATGTGTGGACATATTCGCCATACCGCAATCAAGGAATTGCCAGCATAATGATGGCACGTCTCATGGAAAAACTGCCCGGCCAGCACGTCTATCTCTTCACCGATGATGCCGAAGCGTTTTACAAAAAGTTGGGCTTCCGGCGGCAAGGGATAGGTATGTTCAAGATCGTGGGGCGGTGGCTGGTCAACGAGCCTGGAGATGTTTAGGGGTGATTGGTAAAAGTATTTCCTGGTTATTAAGGCGTCAATCCCGTGCATTGCACGGGATTGACTAAACCAACTCAGAAGGAGGAGAGTGGAGGAGGTAATTGCCCATCAAGCAACAAGTTTGAGGAGGAGAGATGTTCGAAAGACGGGCAATATATTAGCGATTTTATTTATGCCTTGACACCCGATAGTTGACCAATTGCAAAGGGGCAGGCACACTTGTCTTGCAAGTTGCACTCGGTCAGGTGAGAGCAATCCCGGTCAACAATGCGTGGTGGTTGGTCCGGCAGTACGTCGGAGGGATAAACAACCACGGTGGTTACTTCAACATCCGCGCCTGCGTGGACGCAATTGCAGGTGACAACTTCTTCAACCATACGTTTTTCGTCAACCATTAAACACTCCTGTCTAACAATTTACCAAGTGTGCCGTTAGTGTACCATTCCTAAAGGTTAAATTCAGGTGTCAGATGTCCTTTTCCGCATGGGACGGTTGTCATATACGTACAAAAAAGGTACATCTTGTCGTATTTGTCAGCAATGTAGTGTTTTCTACCCCAAATGGAATGGAATCCGCCTGTACCGCAATCGAAATTCGGTAGGGTGTTTTTCAGACGGGTTTTACTTTGACAATCTTGCCGAGCAAGGCTAAAATGGTGAGTATCAGATTGGTTTGAAAGGAAAGTAGATGAGTGCCTGGCAAGGGAAGTACATAATCGGCCTGACCGGAAACATTGCAACAGGTAAGAGTGTCGTTCGTAAAATGTTGGAACATCTGGGAGCATACGGCATCGACGCCGATGCGCTCAGCCACCGCGCGATTGCCCAGGGTGCCCCCGGTTACCAGGCGGTTGTGGATGCGTTTGGGAAGTGGATCCTGGCGAAGGACGGTCAGATCGACCGGGAAAAACTGGGAAAGATCGTCTTCAATGATCCAGACGCGTTAGCGCAATTGGAAAGCATTGTCCATCCGCTCGTACGCCAGGCTGTGGAACATCTCGTCAAGCAAGCCAGTAAGAAAGTTGTGGTGATCGAAGCTATCAAATTGCTGGAATCACCTTTGCGAGAAACCTGCGACAGTGTGTGGGTGACGACTGCGTCGCCAGAAACCCAACTATCACGTTTGATGCAAAAACGGGGCATGGATGAAGAAACTGCCCGCGAACGTATGCTCGCTCAACCACGCCAGGCTGATAAAGAAAAAGCTGCCGACATGGTCATCAAGAACAACGGTTCCTTTGATGCTACCTGGAAGCAAGTCCAGACTGCCTGGGAGCAGTTGTTCCCGGCTGCCAAGCCCGAACCGGTGCGTGAGGCGACCGCCGTAACCACGTCGGCCACACCCGAAGAATTGACCATCGTACGCGCCGGGCCGCAGCAAGCCGCAGAGATTGCTGGCTTTATCACTAAAGTAAGTGGTGGGGCGCGCAGTCTGTCGCGTGCAGATGTGATGGCCGCCTTTGGCGAGAAAGCCTTTTTGCTGCTCAAAGCGCGGGGTGGGATCGCCGGATTGGTGGGCTGGCAGGTGGAGAACCTGGTGGCGCGCACGGATGAAGTTTACCTGGTGCCGGGGCTGCCGGTGGCTGATGCAATGCGCTTCCTGATTACCGAGGTGGAAGAAGCTTCCAAGGAACTGCAATCTGAAGCTTCTCTGGTCTTCATCTCTCCTGAACTGGCCAAAGCTGCGGCCGTGTGGAGCGGCCTGGGGTATGAAGTACGCACCCCCGACAGCCTGACCGTGAATGCCTGGCGTGAAGCGGCCCAGGAATCTTACGTCGAAAATACGGTCATGTTGTTCAAGCAATTACGTGTAGACCGCGTCCTGCGTCCAATCTAAACGCTGCATTCGAACCGGTTTTCCTCAATTCAACCTGAAATGAAATTGTGCTTTGGGTTGCCGCTTAATCGTGGGATGAATTACAATACGGGGGAAGCTAAGTTAAATCATTTCTCGTGGAGAAATACCTCCCGTGGTTATTGAACTATTCCAAAACCTACTCTTTGTTTTCCAACGCTTCAATTGGTGGAGCGTGGTCGACATTTTGTTGGTGACCATCATTTTTTATAGTCTGTTCCGGTTTTTGCGGGATACGCAGGCGATGGTGTTGCTGCGTGGCGTCCTGATCCTGATCGTTTTGGTGGCGCTGTTGACGACGACCTCGACCATCCTGCCGGCGTTTTCCTGGCTGGTGAACACGACCTTGCCGACGCTGCTGTTAGCAGTGCCGGTCATTTTTGCGCCAGAAATCCGCCGCGGCCTGGAACGTCTGGGACGTGCCGGGGAATTGCTGCAAAACCGGGGGCGAACCAGCGCCCGGCACCGTGATGTGATCGCGGCGGTAACCCACGCGGCGGCACGTCTGTCGGCCCGGCGGCATGGTGCTTTGATCGTGATCGAGCGCCTGGACCACCTCGATGAATACGTCGAAACCGGTGTGGCGATGGACTCGCGCATTACCCCTGAACTTTTGCTGCAAATCTTCTATCCGAATACGCCGTTGCACGACGGCGCAGTGATCATTTCCGGCAACCGCATGCGCAGTGCCGGGTGTGTGATGCCCTTGTCCTCGAGCGGCGTGTTGGCAGACAACCCCGAACGTAAGATGGGCCTGCGCCACCGGGCTGCATTGGGAACTTCGGAAGTCAGTGACGCAGTCGTTGTGGTGGTCTCGGAAGAAACCGGCGCAATTTCCGTCTCGTATGGCGGGCGGATGATCCAACGCCTGGATTCCGAGCGCCTGACGGCCGTGCTGCGGGCTTTCTTCAAACGCCCCGAGGAAGAAGAAGGTATGATGGCCTGGGTCTATCGCTGGCTGCCTTTCTTACGGCCGGAAGAGGAAGCGACGGAGCGATAAGATGCTTTCGAATCTCTTACAACGTCTCTGGCATAATATCGGTACCTTGCTGCTCGCTTTCCTGACGGCGCTGGCGGTGTGGATTTCGGCCGTGCTGGCCAGTGATCCCAATGTAGAGCGCCAATTGCCGCGCAATATTCCCCTTGAAATTGTCGGCCAGCAGGAGAGTTTATTGCTGGATGGTACCCCACCTTCCACCGTGACCGCCCGCTTGCGTGCTCCGCAATCTATCTGGGATCAATTAGAGAGCAGTACTGGCCTGACCAGCGCTGAACTCGATCTGGCCGG
>JBNKDB010000262.1:0-7329 GCA_050288045.1 Anaerolineales bacterium
AGGTGAACATTGAAGGAATGATGATCGCTTCGGGGCAAAACCTAAAAAGACTGATCAAGCACCGCCTGGAAAAATTTTGTTTTCTGGGTCAATATCTGTTTTCTCGCCTATTTCCCGCAGAAGTAGTACTTTTTCAACGGCCTGGATTGTTGCAGTTTATTCGCTCACATTGGGAGATTGAAAACAAGCTGCATTGGATTTTGGATATAGCATTTCGGGAAGATAAAAGTCGTGTGCAACAAGGATATGCAGCTAAAAATCTGGCTATCCTTCGACACCTATGTTTAAACTTACTCAAGGTGCTTGCTGTCTAAATGCAATTGCCCTGTTCCCACACCCACCGAAAACGAGAAAACACATAAACAAAACGCATTCAATCTTCTCTGGTATTACTCCTACATCTAGAAGCCAGCAGTTGGCTTGGTTGGCGATGACCTGCCCTATTGATATAATAGCGCAGCGATAACAACAGTGTAAAGCAACCGGCTACTGCACAGCGAGATTTCTTTTGAAAATATCGTCGTTCCATTACACTGCTTGGCTACTTGCTAACAAACTCCCACCAGGAGAAATTCATGATCAAAAATATCGACCGGCAAGATTGTACCGTTTACTATGATCTACTGGATGCGGAGAACGCCCAGGCAGTCGCTTTCCTGCATGGCTACGGCGTCGATCGCAGCATGTGGCAGTCTCAAGTGGACGTGCTCACCAACTACAAGGTAATCAATATCGACATCCGCGGCCACGGCCAATCCCAGCCCAGTGAGCATTTCAGCATCCACGCTGCCGCCCAGGATTTACGTGCCATCCTTGAAACTGAACACAGCGAAAATGCTATCCTGATCGGTCTCTCGATGGGTGGTTATGTCGTTCAAGAATATGCCGCTGAATATGGTGGCGCTCGGGGTTATTGGCTGATCGGCTCTACCCCCATGTTCCTGCCCTGTTATGCTGCCTGGGAAAAGCTATCGCTCAAATATGTCGAAGCGTTGATGAAGCTCTACCCCTGGAATACGCTCAAAGATACGATTGCGAAATCGTCAACTTACACTCCTGAAGCACAGCAGCTCGTCCGCCCAATGATCGACAAAATGGAAAAGTCCGACTTCATCCGCTTCTGGGACGGCGTTGCAACTTGCCTCTACGAACGCGATGTCACCTTCGATGCGCCGTTGATGTTCTCTAGAGGCGAGCAAGATGTCCAGGGTACGGTGAAGCTGCACACCAAAGACTGGCAAAAGGGCTATCCCGACTGCGAGATCAAGCTGATCCCCAACGCCGCCCATATCGCCAACCTGGATAATCCCACCGCCTTCAATCAGATCATGCTGGAGTTCATCCAGAAATGTAGCTCGTGAAGGGTTAGCATCCCCCCGAGACAACTATTTCAAGCCCGAGATCACCACGCTGTCCAGGATATAACGCTGGGCAAAGAAGAACACGATCATCAACGGTACTGTGGTTAGCACCGCTGCGGCCATGATCGTCGGCCAGGGCTGTGTGGTCTGGTTGATGTTATAGAGCGTAGAGACATACACCGGCAGCGTATACAGGTCGACCGTCTGCAAATACATCAAGGGGGCCAACAGGCTGTTCCACAAGCCCACGAATAGGAATGTGGCAATTGTTGCGATCGGCGCTTTCATCAAAGGCATAATGATTTCCCACCAGATCTGGATGTGGTCGGCACCATCCACAAAGGCCGATTCGTCCATCTCTTTGGGAATCTGGGCCATCGATTGGCGTAACAAGAAGATCATTGCTGCCCCACCGGCAAAGAAACCGGGGATGATGATCGGATTGAACGTCCCGATCCACTTGAGCTTATTGAAGAATACGTACTGCGGCACGATCAGCGCCTGTGGAGGAATCATCATCGTGGAGAGCATCAGGAAGAAAACAAAGCTTCGGCCCGGCCATTCGATGCGGCTGAAAGCATATGCCACCCAGGCAATCGACAGCAGCGTCCCTACCAGCGCCAGGCTGGTGTAGAACACCGAGTTGAAATAAGCCCGCAAGAAGTTCGTATTCTGGAAAATATTGATATACGCGTCCCAGGTCACCTGCTTGGGAATCCAGATAATGCCCGGCGAGTTGGTTTCTGCCAGAGTCTTCAATGAGGAGGAAACCATCCAGAACAACGGGAAGCTCATCACCAGTGTTGCTCCGGTAAGGAAAAAATACAAGAGAATGCTTCGAATGATCGGCCAATATTTCCGCATGTGTATCTCCTAGTAAATATCGTACGTGACCCAACGGTCTTGCATCCTGAACTGGATCACGGTCACGATCAGGATAATGATCAGCACGACCCAAGAGATCGCCGAACCATAGCCAATCTCGAAGTGACTGAACGAAGCCTGCCACAGGTAGTACACCATTGAAATCGCCGAGGATACCAACGGCTGACTATCGCGATAAAGCACATAGATCGGTTCGAAGATTTGTAACGAAGCGATCAACCCCACCACCAGGTTATAGAAAATGTGCGGGGTGAGCAGCGGGAAGGAAATTCGCCAGAAGCGCTGCCAGCCGGTTGCGCCGTCCACCTCGGCGGCTTCGTGCAGTTCATTGGGGATATTGTTCAACCCGGCCAGGAAGATCAACATCATCGATCCGCAAATCCAGATCATCAACATTACCACCGACATTTTCGTCCACAGTGGGCTTTGTACCCATAACGGCACCCGGTTCGCAGCCGGGAAACCGGCCTCCCATACTTTTTGCAATAAGGCAAAGCTTTGATTGCTGATTCCCAGGAAGAAGGCACTGGACAGTTCCTGAAGGAAGATCACGCCCCGCACCAGATAACCAAAAGGCGGAAACGCGTTCGATAAAGCGCGGATCAACTGGTTGATGATTCCCGTCCCGGTATTGAACATCAAGCGCCAGCACAGCAAGACCGCCGTATTGAAACCCAGGATCACCGGCAGGTAAAAAGCCATCCGGAAGACACGCTCGCCGCGCGTTTTCTGGTTCAGCAGCACCGCCAACAACAGGGCAACCCCTAGTTGCAGGGGCAGGCCGAGCACGGTCAGGTACAGCGTGTTGACCACCGAAGCCCGGAAGCCATCGTCGTTCAGGAGCAATTTAGAATAATTGGTCAAACCCACCCAGTTTGGGGCTTCGTTTGCCGTCACCCGGTAATCGGTGAAACTCCAATACAAGGAGAATGCCAGCGGGACGACCACGAAGATCAAAAAGCCAATGATCCACGGGGCCGCGAACAAATAACCTGCATACGTATTTTGCTGCTTCTTAGAGGATGCACCGAACACGCGCGCCACCAGGCGCGCCAGAGTTGCCAGCCCAAAACTGGTTATGATGATAAAAATGATTGCTTCTACAGCCGTAACCAGCGCATCGATATATGGGTTACCGGTCATCAGAACACCTTCCAAACAAACTTAGTAGAGAAATTGAACTGGATGGGGCGTGTCCCATCCAGTTCAAGATCATAAGAGAAACGGATTACTCGTTGAGCGCCGCAGTGTATTCTGTCTGGATCTTTGCGACGACTTCTTCTGGGGACAGTTCCTCGGTGACGAGTTTGCCCAGTGCGTCCTGCATGATCGTGGACAGTTTGGCAGCTTCTTCGATTCCAGCAAAACCAACGCCGTATTCGGCAGCCAGTTCAGCTTCACGTTGCAGTTGCGGGGAGTCGGTCACGTAACCATACTGGGCATCGTTGCGAGCAGGGATCAGGCCCATGGTTTCGTTCCACTTGTGGTTGGCTTCCTTGCTGAAAGCCATCTTCAACCATTCCGCAGCCAGTTCTTTGTTCGGGCTGTAATCAGCCACGGCCAGCCAGTCGTTGAAGGCCAACACAACCGCTTTGCTGTTGGGGAAGTTCTCGGGATCACCGAAGAAGGGATCGATGCTGACATTGTCCCAGATCGGGCGGTCGAAGGCAGGGGCAGCCCAGCCGGAGTGCGCCAGGCAGACCGCGCCGTTATCTGCGCCGGTCTCGTCATTGACGTCGATCACGGAACCCTGCGCTTCGGGGAGTGAACCTACGGCATCCAGCGCCGAGCCATAGGTAGCCTGGCGCATGTCCAGCATGAACTGGGTAGCTGCCAAAGCTTCAGGGGAATCGAAGTTGGGGGTGCCATCGGACTTGTACAGCTCACCACCGAGTGAATAGTAAACCAACAGCCACCATTGCCAGTCGGCCATCGATGCAGCATCGACCGGAACCAGCGCTTGCTGGGACAGGGAGTTGGTGGCTTCGTCAATCACGGAAGCTTGCCCGGCGAAGTCGACCCATTCGGCAAAGTTCTGCGGCGTGCCAGTCGTCCAGCCTGCCGCTTCCATCAGATCGGTGCGGCAGAAAATGTAGCGCGGCGCCGTAAAGATCGGCAACCCACGCAGTTTACCTTCGTACTTGGCATTTTCCAGGGCCGGGCCGAAGTTGGCAATGTCTGCCCAGGCATCTGCACCCAGATAGGGGTCCATGTCTGCCAGGCTTGCGCCGTACAGCGTGTTCATTTCGGAACCGAGGTTGATGATGTCGGGGCCTTCACCGGCGGCAAAGAAACCGCTGAAGGTAGTATCCCAACCGCTCCAGCTACCTTCGGTGATCTCAACGGTCACACCAGGATGCTCGGCCTCGAATGCCGGGTTGATTTCGCTGTTCAACCACTCGATCGTGTCGGGGGTGTAGTCCAAAAGATAGATCTTAAGCGTGACATCTTCGGCAGCCTGTTCCTCTGCAGCCGGTTCTTCCTCAGCAGGTGCTTGTGCATCGCCGCCACAGGCGGTCAGCGGAAGGGCCAGGATTACCAGGGCCAAAATAACTAACCAGATCTTGCGTTTCATCTTTTTCTCCTTTAGATGTTTTTTTACACGTAATAGGGAGTCGTTCGTTAATATACTTTTTTCGGGGCAACCTCCTTGGTCTTTAGACATTACGACACATCTGTAATCATTCCGGTAACTTCATCAGAAAATCGCTGGATATAGGCCCGCACGTAAGTGGTGATGTCCAGGTCAATATCCTGGATCAGGGGCGTCAGGTCCATGGCATAGGCCAGGCTGGTGGCCTGATCGGTATCGTGGGAAGCGTAGAAAGTAGCATTCGCCACCCGCCGCCCCAAGGCGGCCAGATCATAGCGCTTCCCGCCGCTGATCTGCGAGTCGAATACGCCCAGCAAGGCAGCTTGTAAATTCTCCTTCTCGGAGCAATCGAAGACTACCTTGTCTTCATCCAGCACCCAATCCAGGTTGCGCCAGACCTCACAGCCATACAGCTTCTTCGGTCGCTGGTCAGCAGGCAGTTCACGCAGCGCCTGGATCACACGCAGCGCCACAGCAATATGCGTCTGGTGTTTGTCGGCCAGGTTGTGGGTATAGACCACGTCCGGCGAACTGGCTCCGATCAGCGTCTTGAGGTCTTCGACCGGGTCACCGGCAGCCTTATCTTTCGCCATACTGCTGGGATAGGCCAGCAGCGCCTGGGCAGCGTAATCGCCCACGTAGGCGGCGCGCTTCTGTTCCAGCACGCGCACTGCCATCATCTCTTCGTCGGTATAGTCGGCATACACACCAGTGCGCGGCGAGCCGCTGCCATTGGTTACGACAACGCCGGTAAACCACTTATCCGGGCGTTGGAAGCATTGCAAGATGCCATCGACGGCCATGATCTCGATGTCATCCTGATGGGCGCTGATTGCCAGGTGAGTCGTGCGTGCCAGGGCATCTTCAACGGCGATACCGTCGGGGACATAAATTTCAGCGTTGGGGTTTCGCAGCGTAACCATCTCAACCCTCGATCTGTGGCAGGCAAGCCGCCGCAATCGACTGCCCTACCCGGCGGCTCTTCTCGTCAGGCAATTCGATCTTGATCTGAGCCGCCAGTTCCGGAAACTCGGCTTCGAGCACCCGGCGAGCGCCGCCGCGCAGCAACTCACCGCCCTGCCCGGACGTGCAGCGCCCCAGGATCAGCACGTGCTTGATCTCATAAAAAGCAGCGTAATGTGCAATCGTATAGCCCAGGTAGACGCCCATCGTCTCCCAGATCTGGCGGGTACCGGTCTCCCCGGCTTCGAGCTTGTTCTGTACGAATTTCAGTTTCTGAGCGTTGGTCAGCACCGGGGAGATCTCGATGCCCACTTTCGGAGCCAAACGGAAAACGCATTGCTGCGAGAAATACAATGCGCCCACGCCATTGTCGGTAGACCACGGGTCGCACGGTGCATTAGGGCTGTAATCGACCGGCGCAAAAGCCAGTTCGTTGAGCCAGTTGGTGATGTTGCCGTTCAAGGTTACGTAGCCGGTCGCCTCACTGGAGCCCATCGCAATGCCCAACACGCCGTTATCTTCCAAAGACATCGACCCGGCCAGGGCAGTGACTTCACCGTCATTGACGATTTCCAGCGGTACGCCCATGTCTTCCCGGATATCGAGGAACAGGTTATGCACTTCATCGAATTTTTCTTCAGGAATGCCGCGGTACAAGGAAGCCACCATCGGGCGATTGTCCACGTACACCCCGGCCGAACTGCCGCCGACTGCATCGACGCCCGTCATCTTCGAAGCAGCCAATGCCAAAGCCTCGCGGATGCGCTGGCGATGGTAGTCCGGGTCGGTTTGCTCGACCGGCTGCCATTCGATCTCTGTGCTGAAGACCACTTCCCCATCGACCACGGCGGAGACTTTCAGATCAGACGCGCCCAGGTCGAAGCCGATGCGGTTGCCGTCCAGGTTACGGCTGAGTGTTTTCTCTGCCTCCGCTTCAGCCGGCACTTCATCGACGGCACAGGCCACAACCGTAAACGGCCGGTCGTAAATTTTGCTCATGAAGTCATAATCGAAGGCGCGCCCGCCATCCGGTGCATACAGCCCCTGCAAGTGTTCGGCTACTTCCGGCGAACCGCCCACGTAGAGCTTGCATCCCCCCCGCTGCCACAATAAGAATTTCACGATCCGTTCCACGAAGAATAAATTCTGGTTAACCTCTGCATGTCCGGCAGGGAACACTTGCGTTTCATAGCGTGAAACCGAACCATCCGGCCGTTCCAGGCCGATCACCAAAGGCGTCGCGTCACCAGAGGCGTGCACTGCCTCCAAGAAAGCCCGATTTGCCAATACTGCCGGACGATAATCCGTATCCAAAGCGGGGACGATTCCCGGCTTAACTAAATAATTGAATTGATCCACAAAATCCTCTCTGAATTACATAATGCCAAGTTCGTATTGCAGTACCATTCCGGCCGCGCCAAGGATGACGATTTCCTCCCCCAAAGCCGAGATCTTGATGTCCGTGCTTTTTGCCAGATTAGGCAAAATCCTGGATTGGAACTGGCTTACTGCGGGAGCAATGATCCC
>JBNKDB010000263.1:0-7622 GCA_050288045.1 Anaerolineales bacterium
GGGTTTTGAAGAAGTTTTTCATAGCATTAAAAAAATGATGAATTAAGAATTATTTTTTTCTCACAGTTTATTACCATCAAGTCACGAAGACACAAAGGTTAACTGTTTCCTTTAGTGCTTTGGTGTCTTTGTGGTTATCTCCGCGCCTCTGCGTCTCTGTGGTTCAATTCTTTAGCCTTCAGGTCTCAAAGGATTTCCCAACTCTTCCAAAATCTTTGCCTGCTCCGCCCACATCGCCGCCTTTTTATCCGCTTCATAGTGGTCGTGCCCAAGCAGGTGCAGCACCCCATGCACCACCAGTAATTCCAATTCCTGCTCGATAGCGTGCCCGCCCGCTTCGGCCTGCGCCTTGGCGCGCGGCACGGAGATGATAATGTCACCCAAATAGGTTTCACCCGAATCGGGGTCAGTCTCCCCAGCGGGGAAGGACAGCACATCCGTAGGCGCGTCGATCTCGAGATAATCGCGGTTGAGTTGCTGCAAACGTTCGTCGTCGGCCAGCACAATGCTCAAAGCAGCTTGTGGACCAACTTGCTGGTGCTCAAACGCAGCCTGAGCGGCACGCAGCAGCACGGGGTGGAATTCTTCACCACCTTGCTCATTTTCGTTTTGAATGGAAATCAAGCCCATGGTTCCGGCTCGTCTTTTGGCTCGACGGTTTCGGCAGCCAGTTCTTCCGCTACACGCGCTTCCATCTCCGCAATCGAACGCCCTTCGATCTGCTTGTGCTCATCGGCCAGTTTGGGGTAATTGATGCGCGGGTGGTAGACACCCCGCAAGGTGGTTACAAAGGATTCGGTGGCAATCTTGAGGTCGTTCATCGTGATCGTGGTATCGTCCAACTGCTTATCAGAGATACGTTTCTCGACTTCATCTTCAACCAGGACACGAATCTTCTCATCATCGTTGGGGCGTTCAGCGCGCGAGCGCGCTTCAATGCCATCGGCCAGCATCACCAGGGCAGTCTCGCGTGATTGCGGCCGCGGCCCAGGGTAGCGGTATTCGCTTTCATCGACACGCGAACGATCCCCACCAACCGCTTCGACCGCTTTGGCGTACTGGTATTCGGTGCGAGCCGTGCCGTGGTGTTCGACGATAAAATCCTTGATGCGCGACGGCAAGCGATGTTTATTCGCCAGTTCCACGCCATCAGGTACGTGCCGGATAATCACCTGGGCACTTTCGTGTGGGATAAGATCATCATGGGGATTATTGCTGCCCGGCACCTGGTTCTCGATGAAGAAATGCGGGAAACGGCTCTTCCCGGCATCATGATACAGCGCCCCGACGCGGGTGAGCAGTGCGTCCGCCCCAATCAATTCGGCCGCCTGTTCGGCCAGGTTGGCAACCTGCAAACTGTGCTGGTAGGTTCCCGGCGAGTTGCGCAGAATGATCTGCAAGAGCGGCTGGTCCGGGCGCGCCAACTCCAGCAATTGCAGCGCGGTGGTCATACCCAGAATTTGGGAGAGGAAAAATTGCAGCACGATGGTCACGCTGGTAGATGCCAATCCATAAATCACTGCGGCACCCAATAAGGTCACAATCCCGAGCGTATCCATGGTCGGTTCCGGCAGCATAAAGGCAATCACCAGCACCGCACCGGTTGCCGCGGCCGCCATCCCCGCCCAGAAGAAATAGGAAATGCGTTGGCCGCGATTGAGCAGCAGGGCGGCAAACACGCCGCTGAGCACGTAATACAAGGTCAGGCCCAGCGCGTTGGGCAAGCCATATGCAACCAGGATGCCCAGCGGAATCGTCAGCCAGGCTCCAATCCCGGTATTGAATAAAACTGCCACCACCATACCGAAACCGGCAATTGGGAAAATATAGGGGATCACGGTATGGCCGGGGATAGTAAAACGCGCCCCAAACAAGAACGCCAGGAACAACACGGCAATCACGATCAGGCCGCGGCCGTCATCCAGCAGTTCCTCGTCATCGCGGAACTGCATCACGATCAAGGTAAAGACTGCCACCACCAGTGCTACGGCACTGACCTGGTCCTGCCAACTGGTTTGCGCTTCCAGCAGTCCGGTCTGTTCCAACGCTTCCAGATCGGCGGCGGTAACCACTTCGCCGCGCTGTACCACGGTTTCATTGGTCAGGTAAGTGCGAATGATCGGATCGACATCCGCCTGGGCGGTCTCGCGGGCCGCCTGGGTGGCTTCATCGTTATACAGGCTATTGGGTGCAACGAAGGCCGAAACCAGTCCGGCCACCAGTGTGGCCTGATCTTCAGTCAACGAGAGGCTAACCAGGGCAGGCACACTGCGGCGGGCTTCTTCCAGGCGGTTCTCCCGAATCGTGCTGCGCATGACCTGTTCCAACACGACGATCGATTCCTGGCGCACCGCCTGCCACGAGGCGTCGCTCAACGCTACCAGAGCGGCGGCGCTTTCCTGTTGTAGGATCACGTCCTGGAGCGCGGCCAGGTCGGCGATCTTTTGCTCGTCGGTGGCATAACTGTCGGCGCGCACGCTTTCAATAAAATTCAAGGTGGCGCGTAATTTCTTGACTTGCTGGCGCGCCGCGCTGGCGTCCGGCGGGGTATAGATCGGGCTGATCGCATTGGCCGCGATCTCACGCTGGGCTTCCGTCAGCACTTCGCTTTCGAAAGAAACCGTGCGCGGAGCTAGAATATCGCGCGGGGCGACATCCCCCTCAGCGAGGTCAATCGTATCCTGTTGGGGGGCCAGCGGAACCAGCAGCGCCACAATCGAAAGCCCCGCGGTAGCCAACAAAAGCGCGATCAACAAGACCTTGCGCCACAGCGGCCACTGGTTCTGGTCCGAGTAAAGGGTTTCTTCCATACGTCCTGACTACATGCTTTGCAGTTTCTGGCGCACCATCTGGCTGACCTGGCCGCCGTCGGCACGTCCGGCAATCTTGGGCATAACGGCCTTCATCACGTTGCCCATATCGGCCGGGGAACTGGCGCCAACTTCGGCGATCGTTTCAGCCACAAGGGTTTCTAATTCAGTCTCGTTCAAACCCTGAGGCAAGAACGCTTCCAGCACGGCGATCTCTTGAATACCTTCTTCGATCAGGTCGGGGCGGTTGGCGGTTTCGGCTTCGGCGATACCTTCTTGCCGTAATTTAACTTCTTTTTGCAAGACGCGCAGCACACCGGCATCGTCAAGTTCTTTCTGTTCATCGACCTCGATCTGTTTGATCGCCGCAAGCGCCATACGCAGCGTGGTCTTGCGCATCTCATCTTTGGCGCGCATGGCGTCCTTGAATTCGTTTTGTAAATCTGCTTTTAAGCTCATTTTGTTCTCTCTCGTTTTCGATTATCCCATGGGATGTTGCATCTTGCGCCCACCGATCAGATGCAGGTGCAGATGTTGGATTTCCTGGCCGCCGTCCGGGCCGCAGTTCATGATCAGGCGGTAACCGGATTCGGCGATACCTTCGGTTTGCGCCAACTGCTTGGCAATCGCAAACAGGCGGGCGGCAACGGCGTCGTCCGCGCCTGCTTCGTAGGCATTATTATCTTCGATATGCTTCTTCGGCACGATCAAAATATGTGTAGGCGCAACCGGATTGATATCCCGGAAAGCGGTCACGAGTTCGTCATCGTGCACAGTCGTGCTGGGAATCTCGCCCCGGATGATCTTGCAAAAGATGCAGTCGGTCTCGGTCATTGGTTCATTCCTCCTAAATCTGCTGCTCGATAAATGCAATTTCGCCGCGCAGGCTGCCGTTCTCGACCGCGGTCAGGCGCGTGGTGGTGATCTGGTTCCACACATCGCGGTCGGCTTTAGCAACCACGCGCAGGTAATTATCAGTTAGGCCATGCAATTCCCAATAATCAGCCTCCATCCCGGCAACCGTCTCCCACAGCACAGCTTGCTGCGTACCCACAAATTGCTGCCGGAATTTGAGATCAGCTGCTTCGAGGACGGCACGCATCGCCGCGCTGCGTTCTTTGCGGGTGTAGTTATGCACCTGGTTGGGCATACGCGCCGCCGCAGTGTCCGGGCGGGCAGAATAGGTGAACACGTGCCCACCGGCAAAATTGATCGCCTTTACAAAATCCAATGATTCGGCAAACTCGGTGTCGGTCTCACCGGGGAAACCCACGATCACGTCGGTAGTGATCGCCACCCCAGGAATACGCTGGCGGGCGGCGGCGACCAACTCACGGAAACTCTCCGGCGTGGTCTTGCGCGCCATGCGCCGCAGCGTGCTGGCACAGCCGGATTGCAGCGGCAGATGCAAATGGCGGCATAAGCGCGGGTCGCGCCACAGATCGAAAAAATCGGCGTCGAGGTCCCAGGGTTCCAGCGAAGAAAGCCGCAGGCGTGGCACTTCGTTGATCTCCAGGGTTTTCTCGACCAACTGGCGCAAATGCCCGGGCTGCTCGAAATCATGTCCCCACGAACCAAGATGCACACCGGTCAGCACGACTTCCTGGGCGCCGCCTTTGAGGGCACTACGCACGTCGGCGACCACGTCCATCACCGAGCGGCTGCGGCCCGCCCCGCGCGCCACAGTGGTCACGCAGAATGTACAGCGGTTATCGCAGCCATCTTGCACTTTAATGAAAGCGCGTGTGCGCATGCGCGCCCCGGGCACGGGTTCACGCGCGATTGGTTCAAGGTCGAATTCGTTGACGTCAATTTGCAGCAAGTCGAGCACCAGGGTATCTTTAGCAACGTTGGGCACCACGCGGGTCACGCCCGGCATGGCGGCGGCTTTCTCTGGCTTGAGCGTCGACCAGCAGCCAGTGACCACGATCTCCTCCACCCCGGCGCGCCGGGCCTGGCGGATCTTCTGACGCGAATCGGAAGCCGCCGGAGCGGTCACGGCGCAGGTATTCAGCACCATCATTTCAGCTTCTTCCATCGTCGCCACCAAGGTATGCCCGGCCGCACTGAACTGGCGGGCATAGGTTTCGATTTCGCTTTGGTTCAAACGACAACCAACGGTATCCAAATATACTTTCATATTTTTCTTCTCAAACGCTACCAATAAATTGATTTAAAGGGTAATACACGGAATAATTGTACCCCAAATCGGATAGTAGACAGTATGTAGTATAAAGTATGCAGTAGGGAGCAGAAAACGATCTGCGGTCAGCTTTCAGCCACATATATTGCCACATAACATCAATGCAGACGCTAATGTTTAGAGAATTATAAAATCAGGAAATTTTGGTGAGCAAATAAATTGATGTCGGGACGTGGCTTTGCAAGCTTTGTTTGCCAGCGTCCCTACAATCCGTTCGTAACTTGTCGCACTACCTGCATTCGCGGTTCGAAGAACCGCCTGCATCTTGCCACCTCGGTGCCTGGCTAACCCTCAATTTCCCCCTATCCTCAAATAAGCTATGGCAAATACACCACAAAATTCTTGAACAAAATGTCGGTGCTTTCGGCGCTGAACGTACCGGCGATCAGGCCAACGTCACCATAGGTGAGCGCCTTGTCTTCCACCTGCATGAGCAATTCACCATTGGCATACAGCGAAAGTGTGCTGCCGATGCAATCGGCGCGCAGCTGGTTGCGACCGTTCATGTTGATGGCATCGCTCGCCTGCATACTATCACTGCCAATGAACTCAAACCCATCACTGCTACTCAAGGCACGGCGGATGCCGTAATAGCCATCACTGCTGATCACCAGCGCATAGAAGTTATCGATATCCTGGTAGCGACAGATGACACCCAGGTTGTTGTCATCGCCGCCATCCAGCCACACGGTCTCCACTTCCACGCTGACGTCTTTGAAAGCCTGACCGGGGTTGGCCCACAAGACCTGACTGGGCGCAGTGGCCGAGATCAGATAGCCGCCTTCGGCATAATCCGTGCTGCCAAACTCATAGCTTTGCCGGTCCCAGCCGCTGGCTGGATTAGAAAAATCATCTTGGAGGAGGATACTATCGGTGCGATAATTCTTTTCCCCATCGTCACTTGAAATCGCCGGTGGGGTATACGTTGCTTCCAACACCTCACCATTGCCCATAGGCGCAGCTTCTTCCAACGCGCCGCCCTCATCACCGGGTAGCGTGCAGGCCATTATCGCCAACACAACCACCGAACTTATCAGGAGTAATTTATAACGGGTCACAAAACACCTCCAATTACCTTTAATTAGGTTAATGGAAAGTCAGCCGCGTTGTTACCCTAATTATATAAGAAAGAAGTACCCTTATGTAAGCCGAAACGATCCGTTCCTACGGCGTGCGCACTACGAAATTATCGAACTGCACTTCAGTGGTGGGGGCGGAGAAAGTACCCACGAACAGGCCGACATCGCCGGATAGGTTTCCGGCATCTTCTACCTGCACGAGCAATTCACCATTGACGTAGAGCGAAATCGTATTGCCGATACAATCCGCCCGGATCGTATTGGTTGCCTCACCGGTCTGGATCACCGGGCTGGTTTCCTGGAAAGGATTGCCGATAAAGATCGGTGCAACCCCGGCCTGTTCGCGCTTGCGAATGCCGTAGGTACCGTCGCTGCCAATCGTCAAGGCATAGAAGCTGTCCGTGCCCTGGTAGCGGCAAATCACACCGTAGCTGTTCTGGTCACCGCCACTCACCTTCTGGACGGTGACTTCAATACTGACGTCGGTAAACTCTTGGCCTGGATTGGCCCAGAACAGGCGTCCGGCTTCATTTACGGCAATACGATAGGCACCATTGGCGTAATCGGTCAGGCCCAGCGTGCCATTGTATTGGTCCCAGCCGCTGTTGGGGTCACTGAAATCGTCCTGGAAAAGCACCTCGCCCAACAGCGTCGGCGTCAACGTGGGCGGCAGCGGAGTGGCCGGTGTACAGGCTGCCAGCAAGCAAACGAACGTCAGGCCGGAAACGATCAAAAGCAATCGGTTTCGCATCAATCCGCTTTCACGGAGCACGCACGCTGAAATTGTCGAAAGAGACCATTGTGTTTTCTGCGGTCAGCGTCGCCACGATCATGCCAACGTCCCCGGAGGTGAAAGCGCCATCCACCACATTGGCCAGAGTTTGACCATTGACCGTCAGGGTCAACTCGTTGCCAACACAATCGACCGCGATGGTGTTGCTGGCTTCCTCCCCGGTGTTGATCACAGAGCTTTCCAACATTTCGCTGGTCCCGAGCAAGAAGGGGTCATCTTCAGCAGTGCGCTTCAACACGCCATAATAGCCATCGCTACTGATCACGAAGGCATAGAAGCCGCCATCGGGTTGGTAGCGGCAAAGCACACCAAAATAATTATCATCCACGCCGCCGCTTTTGGCCTCGACTTCGATATGCACATCGCTCAAATTCTGCTGCGGGTTGGCCCAGGAATAGAATCCAGGTTGGTGCACACTGATCCGAAATTCACCCTCATAATATTCATTCGTGGCAATCTCATCCGAATATACGTCCCAGCCGGAATTCGGATTAGAAAAATCGTCTTCGAAAAGTAAAGCTCCCGTGGCAGCCGCTTCGGGTGCGGCCTGCTCCGGGGTGCTCTCGCACGCCAGGGTTCCCAACAATAAGATGCCCAGGATGACAAATAAAGATTTGCTATTACGCATTAGGAGGCTCCTCTTTGCATTCGCGGTTTTTGCAATGTTCTGAGCGGTGCAAGTTTTTTACCAATATACAATCTGGAAAGCAAGCGCCGCTGACAAAGCTCATTCCAGG
>JBNKDB010000264.1:0-4337 GCA_050288045.1 Anaerolineales bacterium
CGCACGTCGTACGGCTTGAGCTGCTGGCGGATGTAATTGGCGGTCGAGTCGCCTTCCATGTTCGGGTTGGTCGCCACGATCACTTCTTGCACTTCGCCCTGAGCAACGCGCGCCACCAGTTCGGCCAGCCGGATATCTTCCGGGCCGACACCTTCGATCGGCGAGAGCACGCCATGCAGCACATGATACAGGCCGGGGTAGCTGGCAGTGCGCTCCAAAGCCAGCACGTCCAACGGTTCTTCCACCACACACAACACACTGGCATCACGCCGTGGGCTGGCACATACCTCGCACAACGTGTTACCGGCCGAGGTGATGTTGAAGCACTGCTCGCAGAAGGCGGTATTGACCTTCAGGTCGGTCAGCGCTTCGGCCAGTTCATTGGCCAGCGTCTCCGACTCGCGCAGCAAATAAAAGGTCAGGCGGGAGGCGGTCTTTGGCCCCACGCCCGGCAAACGCGACAGCGCGTCGATCATGCGTTGGATATGCTCAGGGATCAGCATCGCTATCCGATTCTAGAACATGCCCCCCGACAACGGGCCAAGCCGTTCCTGGGCTAGTTCGCGCGAGGCATCCAGGGCGCTGTTGACAGCCGCCAGTACCAGGTCTTGCAGCATCTCGACGTCAGCATCTTCCAGCAAAGCCGGATCGATTTGTACGGCCGTGCAACGTTGGTCACCGGTTACCGTGACTTTGATCGCTCCGCCTCCGGCGCTGCCTTCAACCAGTTCTTCGGCCAGCTTGGCCTGCGTATCGAGTAGTTGTTGTTGTAATTGCTGTAATTGTTGCATCATCCCTTTAGGGAGACCACTACCTTGTGACATATGAACTCCATTCTAGGCACTCAGTTACCCAGGACTAAGCAAAACCAATCACCTTCCTGGTTGCCTTAATGCCTGGTTACTGATCACTTATGTGTAAATCATTCCGACCCCGAGCCGAGGTCGTTTTGGTCGACGATTTCGCCGCCCAGGCGCATGGCGGTTGCCACCATGCCGGTGCTGTCCACGTCAGGTGGGATCTGACCGGTCATCGTCGAGACGAAGCACTCCACCTCGACATCTTTGCCGATCACTTCCTTCACCGCCTGACGGATCAATTCAATGTTCCCGGCC
Organism: Anaerolineales bacterium; assembly: GCA_050288045.1. Classification (GTDB taxonomy): domain Bacteria; phylum Chloroflexota; class Anaerolineae; order Anaerolineales; family UBA11579; genus JAFGRA01. The sequence goes on from JBNKDB010000264.1 coordinate 1,116, forward strand.
TGTTCCACTTTCTCTTTCAACACCGGGGCCACATAGCCCAGGTAAAGTTTGCTGCCGCGGATCTCGTAGCTCGTGCATGAATTCAGTAAACCCTGCAAGTTCGGGCTGTTCTGCTTAACAAACTCGCCGATCCGTTTCCAATTGGCGATCAATTCATTGCTTTGCTGCGACGGGGCTTTCTGTGCCGCAGTTTTTTGCGGCGCGGTCTGCTGCTGCGCTGCGGTCTTCTGCGGCGGCGGACTGGAGGCCGGGGGAGCTTGCGAGGCGGCAGCGGGCGGAGCGCCAGCCGCAGGAATACTTACAGGTTGAGGATTCTCCACCGCTTCCACGAAGGCCAGTTCCAGCGGCAGGCTGGGCTGCCAGGAGCCACGCGTCTCGGTGGCGGCCTGATTGAAGACCCGCACCACGCGCAGCAGTTCCGGAGCCGTAAAAGTCTGGGCATGGCGCGCCATGTGAGCGCGCTCTTCGGCGGTGCTGTCCACCTGATCGGCGTTGCCCATGCGCACCAGCAAGACGTTGCGCAGGTAATCGACCACCTGGCGGGCGAACTGGCGTGGGTCGCTGCCACCGTCTAGCGCCTGGTGGATCACGTCCATCCCGGCGGCCGGATCTCCGGCTTGCAGGGCGTCAACCACGTCGAGTACAGCCTGATTGGTGGCCGTACCTAAGACGGTCTGGGCCAATTCCAGCGTGATCTTTTTACCGGTGGTCGAAAGCTGGTCGAGCAGCGAGATCGCATCGCGCATCGCCCCGGTCGCCTGGCGGGCCACCAGGTTGAAGGCTTCTTCATCCACTTCCAGGTTCTCGCCCGTCGCCAGGTCCTTGAGATGGGCGATGATGTCGGCTACCGGGATGCGCCGGAATTCGTGGCGCTGACAGCGCGACAATACCGTGGCTGGAATCTTGTGCACTTCGGTGGTCGCCAGCACGAAAATAGCGTGCGGCGGCGGCTCTTCCAGCGTCTTCAACAGGGCGTTGAAGGCTGCCGTGGAGAGCATGTGCACTTCGTCGATGATGTAGACTTTATAACGCCCGCGGTTGGGGGAGAAGTTGATCTTATCGCGCAGGCTGCGGACATCTTCCACACTGGTGTTCGAGGCGGCGTCGATCTCGATCAGGTCGAGGAAACTGCCCTGGTTGACCGCCAGACAATGTTCGCAGGCGTCACACGGACGCTTGGTCAGGTCCTCGTCCAGGCAGTTGACGGCCTTCGCCAGCAGGCGCGCCACGGTGGTCTTGCCGGTGCCGCGCGGTCCGGCAAACAGATAGGCGTGCGCCACGCGTTCGTTGGCAACCGCATTGCGCAGTGTACTGACCACATGCTCCTGGGCAACGACTTCTTCCCAGCGGGCCGGACGCCATTTTCGATACAGGGCTTGGGACATTGGAAAAATCTCCGATTTTTCGGACGCGATCTGACTTATTGACTTCCTACCAAAACGATAAAGAAAGTGTAACAGAGGCGCGGGTGGATGGCAAGTGAGAAGCACGTAAGAGTTATGAATTAGGAATTAAACATGAGGGAGCAGGGGTGCTGGGGAACACGGGGGAATTCCCAATTGCTTTCTCGCTGGCTTTCCGTATAATGTAGATAAGTTGCTGTTCTCGCCCATGCACCAGGAGGAATTGGATGCGCCTGCCCCGCTATATTGTCTACCCGGTCCTTTTCATAATTCTGGGATTTTTAATTTATTCCCTATTCGATGAAGCCAGAGTAGGACCAAACCCGGCTGTAAAGGTTTTCTATATCGATCCAGAGAGTAATACAGATCCATCCTCCCTGACGGTTTATAACGGTAAACTTTATTTCAGCGCCTGGGATCGCACCCACAACTGGGAATTATGGAGTTTGGACGGCAACAGTGGAAGTGTAAACCTGATTACAAATTCCAATCCAGACAAGATGTCATGGCTGCTGTCCCCAATGGTGTATGCCGGGCGTCTGTATTTCGTTGCTAACGACAGCATCCATGGGAATCAACTCTGGTGCTATGACAGTGCCACCGATACCATATCATTGGCCACAGAAATCAACCCCAACGGAGATTCAAACCTCTGGTACTTAACAATATATAATGGCCATTTATATTTCAGCGCCAACGACGGTGCCCATTGGCAAGAACTATGGCGCTACGATGCAACCAGCGGGCTCGCCACAATGGTTGCCAACATCAATCCCAAACACAATTCAAATCCAGGCGTCCTGACCGTCTACGATGATCAAATGTATTTCGGCGCCGATGACGGCATTCATGGGGATGAACTCTGGCGCTACGACAGCATCAGCGATATTGCCGAACTGGTCACCGACATCAACATCAATGGTGATGCATATCCGAACAACCTGACGGTTTATGACGACCGCTTATTCTTTCGGGCGAATGATGGTTTTCATGGCACAGAGTTGTGGTCCTATGACGCTTCCAATGATACATTGTCGCTCATTCCTGGCGTGAAGCCCTATGATATTTTTTTAGACGGTCCCATGTCTGTCTACAATGGAAAATTATATTTCAGTGCAGATGATGACATCAACGGACAGGAACTTTGGAGATATGACAGTGCCAGCAATACAGCCGAATTAGTGGTTGATATCAACCCTGGCAGCGCTGGTTCATATCCTTCCAGTTTCATCATTTTCAACAGTCAATTGTATTTCAGCGCGGATGATGGCAAATACGGCTCCGAACTCTGGCGCTACGACAGCATCAGCGATACTGCCGAATTAGTAGCCGACATCAATCCCAAGAGCGACTCAAATCCCAAGGAACTTACCGTCTATAACGACCAGTTATACTTTAGCGCCGAAGATGAAAATCGTAACCGCGAATTATGGATGTACGCTCCCAATTCCCCGAATGAGGGCAAATATCGCTATAACTTTGACAAGTATAGTGTCGCACTAGTGGCACTTTGGGCTTCGGGAAGCATTTATTTTATTATTTCTGACATTGTGAAAAGAAACCGGGCAAAGCATTAGTAAGCTTTTCGCCACTCTGTCCCTCTGTATCCTTGTCTCTCTGTATACCCCACCCTAAGCGCCTCATTACTCGGTGCCTGGTAACTTAGTGCCCCCACTCCATCTTCCCAACAAAACTTGCACGTCACTTAAAAATCAGCGTCATCGAGCAGCGCCACAGCCTGACTCTCAGGATCGTACTTCACCTGTACGACAGTGCCGCGCTGGAATTGGGAAGTCTCCAGACGAGAGATCAGGCGCTC
>JBNKDB010000265.1:0-6520 GCA_050288045.1 Anaerolineales bacterium
GGTTTCGATAAGATGGTCGAAAACGGTTATATCGACCCTGATGAATGCGTGGTAATCAATTGTTCCGGGCATACGTTTAGTGCAGAGAAGCACGCTCTTGAAGACCGCTATGTGGTCGATCTGAACATGGAAGTGCCGCAGCAAGGTACGCGTACGCCGGAAGGATTGGACGCGGCCTTGAAAGAGCTGGATGAACAGGTTACGTCGATTGTAATTATCGATGATAATCCCCATGACAGCCGTTTGATCCGTAGGCTGTTGCAGCGCTATAAGCGCTACCGCGTCTTCGAGGCGCATAATGGGCCAGATGGCATCGACCTGGTACGCCAGCGCAAGCCGGAACTGGTTGTGCTCGATCTGACCATCCCTGGTATGGATGGATTTACCATCCTGGAAGAACTTAAGAAAGATGAACGCACCAGTAATATTCCGGTGATGATCATTAGTGGAAAAGATCTGACTCCCGACCAGCACGATTTGCTCGACCGGGCCGCACAGTCTGTGTGGCAGAAGGGTAGTTTTAGTGGGCCGGAGTTGGTCAATCATGTGGTCGAAACGCTTGGCGATGAGGAAATCCAGCATCTGGGCGGAAACGGCAGTAAAATTGCTGTGAAAGAGGCTGTCGTCAAGGAATTTGGTGAGGACACACGCCCACAGATTTTGGTGGTTGATGATAATATTTGGGATGCACGCCTGATGCGCAAACTGTTCGAAGCGCGCTCGCGTTATCAAGTTGTAGAAGTGCATTCGGCGGAAGAGGCATTACAGCAGATCGATCAAGAAGTTCCGGCGTTGATTGTGCTCGATCTGGTGTTGCCGCAGACCAGTGGACAGGAATTCCTGGAAATCCTGCGAGAGCGGGAGGAAACCAGGCGCGTTCCGGTCGTGGTCGTTTCTGCGAAGGAACTGGACATTGCAGCGCGTGAAAAGATTACCATGTATGCGGTCTCACTCTGGTCGAAGGAAATGCTGGACCGTAACAGTTTGTTGGCGCATGTAGAAGATATTCTGGCTGAGTAGACTATGAAAGATAGAGCGATTTTATACATCGAAGATAACTTCCATAACCGCCGCATCGTCAGAAAAATTCTGACGGTCAACGGTTACTCGGTGGTCGAGGCAGATGACGGCTTGCTTGGGCTGGAGATGATCAAAGAATTGAAACCGCCGCTCGTGCTCCTGGATATTGCCTTGCCGGGTATGGACGGAATGGAGATCGCCGAACGCGTAAAGGCTGACGAGGCTCTTCGCGGTGTGCCACTGGTTGCTTTGACGGCTTCGGCAATGCGCGGCGACCGGGAAAGATTCCTGGCGGCCGGATGTGATGGCTATCTTTCAAAACCTTTCAAGGCACACGAATTGGTTGAGGTTGTTGAAAATTATTACGACTCGACCAATGGGAAATCGCACGTGTCGCATAACGGCCACGACAACGAGCATAAGCTTGGATTAGAAACGAATGATGCGACTGAAAGAGTAAGCGCCGAGACCGAAATGGTTCGGGTTGATGAGATAATGGAAACAGAGCCTGAGGCCGAATTCACACGAGAAGAAGCTGTCGAGGAATCTCCCCCGGACACTTTTGAAGAAACGCAACTTGAAGTGGAAAATGTGGTTGTGGAAATGGGAGAAGCGGAAGATACCGATCACGATTTGGTGGCTCCGGACGATACAAAAGACGATATTGAGGCGGAAGAAAATTCGCAGGAGTTGATGGCGGATGCAACGTTTGAGCTTGAGATCGAAGATCGCGGTGCGGAAGAAGCAAAAGCAGAGGATGCTGAGCTGTCACCAGAAATGCAAGTTGAAACCGAGCTGGAAGAACCTGATCCTGAGGTTGGTGATCGTATTGAAATTGAATTCGAAGAGCCTATTCTTTCCACCAAAGATGATTTGCTGACAGATGATATTGATACTGAGCCCGAAGTAAATGGGGCGAAGCCGGATGTATTTGCATTTGAAGCGGAAGCTGAAGCCAACATAGCTGAAGTCGAGGCACAGGAAGATCTTGAAGCAGACGCTGATGAAATGCTCGAAGATGAAGACGAGGGTGACGATGATGTTGATGGGGATTATGATGAGAAATTTGTCAGCCAACTGATCGAACGCTTGGAGCTGAGTGAGATCGTTCCATCTCTGCCCGACCTCGATGATTTTGAGGTTGGCGATCCAGGCATGTCGCTACAAGATACAGGACCGAAGACGATCTTGATTATTGAAGATAACATCTACGACGCGCGTTTGCTGCGCCGAATGTTCGAATCTCAGAAATACACCGTAAAAGTGATCCAGACTGGTGAAGCGGCCTTGCGTTACCTGGAAGATAATTTGCCCACGGCAATTTTGTTGGATTTGGTGTTGCCGGATATGCGTGGCGAGGATGTCTTGAGCATGATCCGGGTGAATCGTTATACGGCGCCTATTCCAGTGATTGTGGTTTCGGTCAAGGAGCTTGATCCCATCGCGCGCCTGAGTTTGACTGAGCAGGCTGATTCGGTTTGGTCGAAAGAGTTGTTGGACTATCGGGCCTTGTTTACGTACGTCAACGATTTGATCCATGCTCGGGAAGCGAAATAAGTTGTTAGATTAAGAATATTTAGTGAATGCAAACGCCCCTCGCAGTTGAGTGAGGGGCGTTTATGTTTTGTTTGACTCCCCATTAACGATTGAGTGCGTTGAAAAGTACTGCACTGCCAATATATTGGGCCGCATCCGGCTGGCCATCTTCAAGTAAGACGACGATGGCAAGCGGTGTGTCCTGATTGTTGGCAAGCGTGCCACCCAAATACCATGCGAAAGTGTCCGTTTCGCCACTGGCGGCAGTGCCAACCGTTTCCCAGTACTGCCCACTGGAGGATTGTAGTTCAGTGGTGGCTGTATTTGCTTCCTGAGATGTAAAAATTTGCTGAGGGGAGGTCAGCGGTGGAATGTTGATTAGATTCCCGGAAGCATCTTGATAGGCAATGGCGATTTGTGGGGCTGGTTTGATGCCATCGTTGCTTAAGGCCGCGGCTGCTAAAACCATCTGGAGCGGACTGACACGCAACTCCCCTTGGCCAATGGCGGCCTTGGAGGGGACAGGGATGCTGGTTTGTTCGATAGGAATGCTGACTGGTATCCGGATCGCCGGGGCGGTATAGAACCCTAGGTCGCTGAATAGGTTGAACAGTTCCTGTGCGCCCAGTTCTTCGCCGAGGGCAGCGATTGGGCCGGGGCAGCCCGCCGCGACTGTAGCTGCTAATTGCTGGATGTTGGTTGGGGAGATGGCACAAGTCAGCGTGCGATCTCCCAATACAAGGTTCGGGGATGTGGTTAGGGTTGTGCCGTCGGATTGGGACTGTGCCAGGAGGAAGGCGCCCAGAGCGGTGCCGGGTTGGTAATTGGCCTGGGTGGCGCGGTTCACGAACGGTGCGTTGGGATCGTCTACGGTTCCAGAGAAAAGCTCATCCAGGTGGTTGGGATCGAATGTTGGAAAAGAGGCCATTGCCAGAATTTTGCCCGAATCAGCTTCGATCAGGATCAGGGCGCCTTTGTAGCTCGACAGCAGTTCTTCCGCTTCGGATTGCAGGTTTTCATCCAGGCTAAGGCGCACATCCAGCCCAGGTGGGGATTGCCCATAAAGTAGGTGGTGATACCAGATCAAACCAGCCGGTTGGTATTCCAGGCCGCGCAAGATTGGATCGAGGGCCGCTTCCAGTCCGGATTGCCCATAAATGGGATGCGTATAGCCGAGAATGGGGCCGAGATCGGGATGCAGATAGATGCGTTCGTATTCGCCGGGCACGCCTTCGGAAACAGTCAAGGGCATTCCGTTTCGGTCGAGGACCGCACCGCGTTGCACAAAACGATCGTTTATGCTGCGGCGGGGGTTGTCGGTGCGCGTTACTAAATCAGGGCCACGGTATATCGCCCACCAACCGGTAACAAACGCCAGCGCAAGCAAACCTATAATTGAGAGACCGCCCAGGTTGAGCAGCGCTGACAGGTTAGATGTGCCAGATAGAGGGGGCTGCGGCGATTGGTCGATGTGGATCAGGATAAAGACTGCGATGAAAGAAGTTAGCAGCGAAGAACCGCCGTATGAGACGAAGGGTAAGGTGACGCCGGTGAGGGGGAGTAAGCGCGTGTTGCCACCGATGATGAGGATGCTCTGACCGATGAAGTAGAAAGTGATCCCGGTTGCGAGATAACGATGGAAAGCATCGGGAGCGTTCAGGGCGATTTTTAGGCCGCGGGACATGATCAAGGCCAGCGCCAGGATCAGGGCGATCCCGCCCACCAGGCCGCTTTCTTCAACGATGGCAGTGTAGATAAAATCCGAATGGGGGATGGGTACCAGGCTGGGATTACCGAGGCCAGGGCCGCGCCCGAAGAAACCACCTGCCGCAATCGAAATCATCGATTGCACGAGCTGGTACGAACGTCCGCTGGGATCCAACCAGGGATTCAGCCAGGCTTCCACGCGCAAGGCGACCACGTCGAAAAGGAAGAATCCAGCCAGCCCGGCTGCCAGCAAAGTAGCTGCACTGATAATGAGGACGCGCCGTTTTTGGGTGGCAACGTAGACCACAGCGGTGTAGATGATTATGAATACGGTGGCTGTACCAAGATCGCGCTGGGCGAGCAGGATCACGAGCACGAGGCTCATCATAACGGCAGTGGGAGCCAACAGGTGGCTGAGCTTGGCGATGAGGGGCTGGCGATCCGCGAGGTAGGCGGCCAGGAAAATGATCAGGAAGAGCTTGAGGAATTCGGTAGGTTGGAAGTAGGCTGTGCCGAGCCTGAGCCACAAGCGTGGCCCCGCGCCGAGTGGATTGGAGCCGAACACGAAAGTCGCCCCGGCCAGGATCAGTCCGGCGGTCAGCCATAGATATTTATAACGCCGTAAAAATGCCAGGTTAGGCACATAGCGCAGCCCGGCTACCAACGCTCCGGCGCTGATCAGCAGCCAGATGGTTTGTTTGAGGCCAAGAGTGGGATTCAGCCGCCAGATGGTCAGCAGGCCCCAGCCAGACAGCAGTGCGACTGTTGGGAATAGGATTGGGTCGCTGTTATCGTTATCAAGGTGGTGGATGAGCAGTATGACACCCAGCCAAAGCACAAAGCCGAGCCAGTGCTGCCAGAGGAAACCGGCGTTCCAATTGCGCGCCCGTACAGCAGGAGCAAAGGTTAACCCCAGGCTGTAGATGAATAGAAAGGCTGCCGCGGTTGCCAGCAAACGCGGACGTAGTTTTTCAGGCTCTGGTTGGGAGATGGTAAGGGGGCCGGTCACTGTTCAACACTAAAGGTAAATTCGACTTCACCGCAGCGAATCTCGTCACCGTCAATGATTACAGTAGGTACTTCGATGCGGGTTTGATTGAGGAAGGTGCCGTTCCGGGAACTCAAATCTTCCAGCCACCATTGGCTGTGGTGGTAACTCAGGCGGGCGTGTTCGGTAGAAACGGTACCGTTGTCGATCATACAGTCGCAGTTGGGGGCGCGTCCCAGCGTGATCTTAGGTTGCTGGAAAACATGTTCACCAAAACGGGCGTGATCGGCAAACGCTATCTTGATTTCCGCAACCGGCGGGCGCAGCGTGTTGGCCTGGTGTTTGACCAGATCTCGCCACAGGGTGAGCAGCGCACCAACCAGGAAAGCATAGAGCGCCAAGACTGCCAGGACACGTAAGCCTACCAGCAGCAGGCCGATACTATCATTCGAGCTCAAAACCCGCCTCTATTCCTGGAAGGTGTCCAAATCAAGATCATCCAAGGGGATGTTTGTGGTGGTGTGCTCGCTGCGCACGAAGCCGGGTGGGTGGTATTCCTGGGTCTCGCTGATCGGCCGGATGGCATCCTGGCCGTAGACGATGGGTACACCGGCCAGTGAGATCACGTCTCCGGGATGGAGCACAGCCTGGTTGATCCTTTCGCCATTGATGAAGGTGCCGCCCGAAGAACCCAGGTCGAAGATGTGGAACTGGCCCTTGGTGGCGCGCAGTTGGGCGTGGTTGCGGGAGACTCTGGGGTCATCGATGACCAGTTGATTGTCGGGTTTGCGGCCAATATTGATGGTGTCATCCCGTAAGGAATAAATTTGGGAACCGCCAACGATTAGAAATGCCCGGATGGGCAGTTCGGCCTTTGTCTTGGTGTCGATTTCGATCACATCTGTTTCCGGTAATTCCTCCGGCATCATGCGGGCGTCGACCTGGAATTCTCCCTTGGCGATATCTGCATCTGGGATTACTGTAAGTAGTGGGGCAGCGCGGAAGTGCACATCGGCGCGTTCGCCAACTTCTTGCAGGGTCTGGGCAAGCGTTTCCAGCAGAGCGTGGTTGGAGCGCATATCCACGGTGTAATCGGGGTGCACGGAGATCATATAAATGCTTGGCGCCCACAATGTGCCGTTTGCACCTACTTCTGTTTTCGAGCGCATTGCATCGACCAGGCGTTCTGCCAATTGGCTTTCGACACTCATGGCGGCAAACAGGCGCGCTGTGCTCTCTTCGATAAAGCGCTTGAGTTGGGATTCGATT
>JBNKDB010000266.1:0-3192 GCA_050288045.1 Anaerolineales bacterium
GACGAAGAAGGTACCCCGGACTGGGTCTACACGCTTTACAAGGACGGCGACAACGACGACGAAGAAGAACGCGGTACCCCCGACTGGGTGTATACGCTCTACAAGGACAATGTCGCCGAGGACGAAGATTAGTTTCTACCCGCGATCTTTCCTCCCCCTCTTCTCCAGGAGCCAGGTCTGACCTGGCTCCTGATTTTTAAGTAGCGCTGCTTAACGGGAAATCCGTATCTCCACCCCCCAATCCTCCCTTCGATGGATGACAGCCGGAGGGCTTTTCGCTAAACTAAATCATGAAGGCGGAACTGGCCGTCCCTCGGTTTTGTGAATTTTTATAGGTCAGCTCCGAAAAAAGAAGGAACACAAACTATGTTCGAATGTACGATCCGGGTGAGAGGACATCTCTCTGACCAGTGGAGTGAGTGGTTTGGGGGGCTGACGATCAGCAACCACAGCGGCGGTGAGGCCACGATTAGCGGTGTTGTGCGGGATCAGGCTGCCTTGTTCGGTGTGCTGCACCACATCTCTGACTTGAGCCTGCCGCTCGTCTCCCTCAACTGCACACCGCTGGCTGCCCAGAATGAAAAGGTGACCGCATGATGAATCAAAACGTTTATATGTCTGCCCTGACTCGCAGGGAACTGGAAGTGCTGGGTTTGATCGCCGAAGGCTATTCCAACCTGGAGATCGCCCAGGAATTGTATATCGAGGTGAGCACGGTCAAGGTGCACACCCGCAATATCTTTGGCAAGCTGGAAGTGAACGACCGCTATCAGGCCGTTAACCGGGCGACACAGTTGGGTGTTTTTCCTCACTGAGGCGGTCTTCATTAAAAGGAGACGCACATGTCCACAGAAATGAAGTTCTTCGATTTTGCGGCCGCGGTTGGGCTGACTAAACACATCGGCGGCATGGATGCCACCCAGCAACTGGTCGAATTATGCCAGATCGAAGCCGGGAAGTATGTGTTGGATGTGGGCTGTGGGGTAGGGGTGACTGCCGTTTATCTTGCTAAAGAAATCGGGGCGCGCGTGGTTGGGGTGGACATCCGCCCGGAGATGATCAAGCGCGCCATCGAACGCTCCATCCAGGAAGATGTCGACGAGCCCACCGACTTTCGCATCGCCGACGCCCAGGAGCTGCGTTTTGCAGATAATACCTTCGATGCCGTGATTACCGAATCGGTAACCGCCTTCCTGCCGGATAAGCAGCGCGGCCTGGCCGAGTACGTGCGCGTGACCAAGCCCGGCGGCTATGTCGGTATCAACGAATCCGCCTGGTTGAAGACGCCGGTGCCCGCCGAGGTCGTGGATTGGTTCCAGCGCGACGTTGGCAACGAAGCCGAAATCCCCACCTATGCCGAGTGGCTGGCCTTGTTGGAGGGTGCCGGGCTGGTGGATGTGCACGGCAGTGTGGATCAGGTCGATGTCAAAGACGAGTTCAGGGGCATCATGCAGCGTTACGGCTTCTGGGAAATGCTCAAGATTTACGGGCGCATGTTCAAACTGTACCGCCGCAGCCCGGAGTATCGCCAGTTCATTAAAGAAGCTAAAGAGACGGGCGCAATGCCGCCCGGAGCGACGGATTATTTTGGTTATGGAATTTGCGTGGGACGCAAGCCGGTTGATGGGTAGCACATTGCCGGTGATCAACCCGCGTTAACTTTCTTCTCCTCCTTAGTGTTTCTCCTTTAGAAAACGCCTCATGTCCCGATCTACGGCATGGGGCGTTTGGGAGAAATCTTTGATTTCTCTTAGGCAAAATGCTCTGCAAATAATGTTTTCTAACGGTCAGTTTTATGTCTAGGGGCGGACTGCGTCTGCCCTGAGCGCAGGGCCAGCAGAGCTTTCAAAGCTACATCCCCACAATTGACGAGATAGTGAGGGGCGAATGCTTATTCTCTTGAGTTTAGCATATTGCTGAGTTCCCAAAACGGCGGTACCAGGCCTAGGTCGGCGAAGATGTCGTAGAAGCAGAACGCGCCCCAGCGATCGCTGATCTGTCCATCGGCATTGATGGACAGGATGGTAGCGCCTTCGAAACTGGCCTGTTTTTCAGTAGGTTCGAAACCCCAGGCCGCGCCGCGGTGTGTGCCGCTGCCCTGGTAACGCACCCAGACGCGATCTTCCAGTGGGGCGATGTCGACGATCTCATAGACCAGGTCGGGGAACATGGTGCGGAAGTAGCGCACCTCGTGCTTGACCTGCTCCGGCCCTTTTTTGTCGATCTGCACCCAATCGGGGGCGTAGTCGGGGGCGACGATCTCGTCGGCTACTGCTAAATTCCCTGTGCTCCACAATTCTTCGAACCAGCGCCGGGCGATTTGGGCGCTCTTTTCTGCTGACATCTATAAACTCCAATCTTATTCAAGGATTATCATCCTTTTGCTGCTGCAATGAGAGAGGCATTTAGTAAACCTTTATCCTGACTTCCTCCCCACCCCTTTCTTTGGCGAGCAACAAGGTGTTTAGCAAGCCTTGAAATGCCGCTGGGGTGTCCTTGGGTGAATACCAATGTTTGTCATCTCCTCCCATTTCGGGTAGCACGCGGAGAATTTCTTGAGTCATCAAAATCATTTTATCGATTGGTTGCCACAAATCATAAATCGCTCGAATAGCTTTTTGGAACTCTTCTTCACTTTTAAAGGGATTGCGCTTAGCACACGACTTAAATCGTTCATACTCGTGCTCATCATAATCCCAGTCTCCTGAATAGATTACGCAATTCAATATGCTGATATCCGATCTTGTCAGGTTTTCCAGTTTGCTAAACCATCGAAATTCTTGTGATTCTTCACCGAAATCATCATAAGTGTAGTAAATGATTTGAAAGTTGGTTAATGCCTTTCCTGCATGTGTTCCATCTGGACGAAGAATGCGTAGCATATCGCCATTATCTACTTCTAATTTGGAATAAAATCCCATTTCCTCTCCTTACTCATGGTGTTTCTTCCCTCTGGGTCTGGGCTTTTATTGTAACGCAGATTATATCGGGACTGGTAATTACCCGACTATCTAACTACGAAACTACCCAACCCATGTCTACTCAACTCCCCAACTGCCATAAAATGCGGTAAAATATGGCGGGCCGCCAAAGGCCACTTTTTATGCGTATTGGCGGATCAAGCTAAAAGGCAGTCTGCCGGGGGGATGCCTGATCCATCGGAATGAACATCCATGGTACGCAACAATCTGA
>JBNKDB010000267.1:0-4449 GCA_050288045.1 Anaerolineales bacterium
GACTTCGGCTTCCATGTTGCCCGCCAGGGTGATGTTCTCAGGGATAGGTAGGCCGTGGGTAATTACGGTCGTTTCCAGGGCAACGATAGGCGCGTGATTTTCCAATGCGTGCCCGATTTCAGGCGCGATTTCAAAAAAAGAGGGGAGATGGGGCATATTTTAAATTACCAGTTGATCGTAGAGTTTTTCCAGGGTGAGGTCGGGATGGGCTGCGCCAGGGTGGCGCAAGGTGAGCGAAGCCGCCGATACCCCCAGGCGGATGGCTTCGTCGGTCGAGATGCCGTTCAGGATGGCGAACATGATCGCCGCGCTAAGGGCATCGCCGCCGCCGGTCGGGTCAATGATTTCGGTCTTGATGGCCCGGATCTGGCCGCTGGTTTCGGATGTGGCATAGCTGACGCCGAACTCGGCCTGGGTGACGATGGCGAATTCCACGCCGCGCGCCACCAAATGTTTGGCGAATTCCAGGCCGCGTTCACTTTCGGTTTGGCCCTGGGGATTATCGCAGAACAGCGATGCCTCGTATCGGTTGGGGGTGAACAGGAAAATGTCTTCCAGGTACGGCTCGAATTTCAGCGCCAGGGAGGTGGAGGATGGGTCGGCACAGACCGGCAGTTGAGCGGCTTTAGCCAGTTCGAAGACGGTTTTCAGGGTGTCGTCGGGTAAGTTGGCGTCCACGAAAAGCAGGCAGGATTGCTCGAAAAGCTGCTGGTTGGCGCGGATGTAATCCGGGGTGAGAGCGGCGGTGATGCGCATATCATCCAGGGCGAATTCGAGTTCTCCCTTACGCACCAGTGCCAGGTATGACCCGGTAGGGTGTTGGTCGATGGTGAGGATGTGTTCGATGTTGACGCCAGCTTCCGCAGTTAGTTTGAGCACCTGTTCGCCGATCAGGTCCTGGCCGACCACAGTAAGCAAGTTGACGGCTTGGCCCAGGCGCGCCAGGTTCTCGGCCACGTTGCGGGCGTTGCCGCCAAACGACATGCGGATCTCGGCCGGGTTGGAGGTGCCCGAAAGGATCTCGCTTTGCAGGCGACCTACAATGTCAATCCCGGCTGCACCGATCACCAACACAGGGTCTTCGGCATCGAAATAATCTTCTTCAAACATAGTTTTCTATTGAGATGATCAGGGTTTAAAGCGGCGGTAGTTTCCAGAAACTTCGTTCATGTAATCAAAAACGTCTATGATCCGCTGCGGGGCATCGTCATCTTCCTCTCGGTACAATTCTATAGCACGATGGAGTTTTTGTCGATACGTCAGCGCCAGTTCGTCGATCAGTTTCTGGGGAGTCTGGGTGTTGCGGTGCAGTTGGAAGAGCAGGATGATCTCCTGCATCAACTCGGACAACGCCTTACCCTTGGCGGCCTTGAAGCTCTTTTCGTAGGCGTCTTCGTTGCCTTTTGCCAGGTTCTTCAGGGAGATTTCCCAGGCCTCGCGGTGTTGCTGGGGGATTTCGCTGGCCTCGTCCGGCAGCACCCAGGTGCCAATATCGACCCAGTACAGCTCTGCGCCGCGCTCTTTCTTGGCTTGCTCGTCGATGCTGTTGTACATGCGTTGGGTGATGATGTCACGCGGAGTAAACTCGATCTCAGATTCGGCATCTTTTTGCTTGTTGTTGTCGGTGAAGGCCAGGAACTCACTCAAGGTCGACTCGGAAATGAAGCGCGCCAGTTGGCCTTTGATGAAGCCTTCGCTCAACTTGAGCGGCTCGTCGCTCTTGTCTGGGGCAGGCTTGGGGGGCGGGTAGTGCCCGGTAAAGCGGGCGGCCTTGACCTGGTTGTATACCTGGGTTTCGACGGCGTTGGGGTCGAAGGGATAAGGTCTTTCCAGGGAAGATTTTTGATGATTGCGGAAAATACTGTATTTGGTGCGGGCGCCCTCGGCCTGGACGGTGATGCCATCGCGGGTGCGTTCGGTCACGCTCATTTCAGTAACGATATGATCCCGCAGGAGTACGCCTTTGCGCAGGCGCTCGAAGCGATCCAGGATGGCCGGCTCTTTCTGGGTGGGGCCGAGGATGCGGGGCTTGCCGTCGATGGATTCGAAGACGGCGGCGTTGTCGAGGTAGACGCGTACCTGCCCCGGCCCACCGATCAATGCGACCGGGGAGTCATTGCTTTCGGCCGCGATGCGGCCTTCTTTAATGGTGATCACGTCGTACTTGCTGGCGAAAGCGGCCTGGATGATGTATTTTTCGGCTACGTCGACGCGGTTCAATTCGAAGACGTCGTCCAGGTATTTGGCGGCCAGTTGCAGCGACAGCCAGAAGACCAGGGCGAAGACGATCACGTGCCGGAAGACTTCGGCAGCGAATAAGGCATAGAAGGGATAGACGATCAAGCGGTTGTTTGGAGGCTCAACGGTTGGAATGGGAGTGGTGAAGTAGGCTGCGACCGCCCAGGTGAAGCCGCTTAGGAAGATGAAGATCAGCAAACGGCGCAGCCCACCCAGACGCGTGGTGGCGAAGACCCAGTGGATGAACTTGACGAGGTCGTCTCGCAGGACTTCCAGGAAGGTCGGCACCGCTTCTTTGGGGGAGGCTTCTCGCAGGCGTTTCAGGTCCATAGCCGTTTTCCGCGTTTATCCTTTGCCGTTCCGGTGGCTGCGCAGCCAGTCGATAATTTCGATCACATCCGATTTGGGATCGTCGATGACCGGGCCTTGAGGTTGGTCCTGGCGCAGGTAGTCCAAGGTGCCAAGCGCCAGTAGTTCCAGGCTGTGTACCAGATCGGGTTTACCGTTCAATGCGCTGCCTGCGGCAGCGTTCAGTTCCTTATCGAGCGGGCCGGCAATCGTGAAGGAGAAGTCTTGCAGGGCGCTTTTCTGCCCGGCCTCGGTGCGCTCGCGGTGGTTCTTTTCAATTTCTTTCTGTTCGGCCTTGGCACGTTGCAACCAGGTGGCTTTCCAGCGCTCGATCAGTTTCTTCTCTTCCTCGACCAAGGGGGTGGTGATGCTCACACCCAGCACCTCGATGCCGTGTTCGTTCATCAAGTCGTATTCTTCGCTGTTGTGGCGGCCGACCACCTTGCCGGTTTCGTCCAACTTGGGGACGCGGTCGCTGGTCAGGCGTTCGCGGGTGAGGAAGTTGATCAGGCTGAAAATCGTGCGCGGGCGGGTAGGGCCGGTCTGGCTGATCTCGTGGCTGGTGATCTCGAACAATTCGTTCATGGTGAACTTGCGCAGGTATTCGCGCCAGACGTCGGCAGCGACGTGCACTGGCAACCAATCCCAGTCGATCTTGTACGAACCGGCGTCGTTGGGGGCCTTGGGGTTGATGCCTTCGCGGGTCACGGCCAGGCGCACCGATTCGGGGTTGAAGCCAAATTTGGTCTTCTCGTAATCTTCCGCGCCCCCGCTGGGCTTGAGGCGGAAGACGACCGAGATATTGGGAACGACTTCGATGCCGTCGCGAGTCAGGCCGCTGGTTTGCTTGCGCCGCCGCTGGCGGTAATCGTAGTCTTCTTCGTTCTCGTCATCGGCCTTCGGAGCAAAGGGGCTTTCTTCCGGTTTCGGGCCGAGCGTGCGGCGCTGGGTATGTAAATCCAGGGTGCTTTGGATAGTTTCGTTTTTCTGGGTGAATACCAGGCCAGGCCCAACGGCGCGTGTGAAGGCGCCGCGGTTGCTGAGAACGGCCGCACTGGCAGTGTCCAGCAGGATCACGCCAGCGCCTTTACGGTCGCGCTTTTCGAAACCTTCCTGCTTTTGTTCACCGTCCTGGATGAAGATGGCCGGGCCGGGTTTGGCAATCGAACTAAGCAAACGTATGAAGGCACTGATGCGGTCGGGGAGCTCTTTCACCGGCAGCACGAACTGGCTGAAGTAGAAGATCCAGAACGCGCCGGCGCCGATGAAAAGCACGAGTACATCGAAAATGATTGCCCGGATGGTGGGGGAGATCGTGTATTGTGGGAAAAGGAAGCTGAGGACGGCTTTGATCGCGTCGAAGAACAGGTCGCGGATGCTGATCGAAAGCGCCCCAAAAGTCAGGTAGAGATATAATCCCGCTGCAATCACGACAACGGCGAACACCGTTTTGGTTTGTTTGCTGATGTCCGAGAGTCTCATGAGTAGATTGTATCTATAAATGCGGAATCGGGCAATTGCAAACGCAATTGACTGCGCGTAAATCGGCAGTGTTTGCTACAATATAAAGACCTAACGATTGACAGGATGTATCGTGATTGTATTATCGATTATTGCGTTCGTTTTGATGAGTTGGCTGCTGTTGGCTGCCCGGTCTACGCACCAGTTCCAGTATTATATCTGGTCGCTCCTGGTGGCGGTTTTATGGTCACAGGCGGCCTACGAACGCGATCCAAAGCGCTATGGTAACCTGATCAACCGCCTCTTTGCGTTCGGATTGGTCTGGGTGGTGGTGTTGGGGTTCATCCTGGGCGTTTACTACGTGATCGAAAACCCGGAATTCTTGCAGAATATCATCGAGAA
>JBNKDB010000268.1:0-3446 GCA_050288045.1 Anaerolineales bacterium
CGTTTCGGCAAAACACATCGTCAACACACCGTCGCCATCTTCGATCAGGTCAGCACCATAACGCCCCATCTTGGCTGAGCGCAGGTAAATCTCATCGCGTGTCGGCTCCATCCATTCCAGGATGGCCCGTTCGGGGTCTCGGTTGTCAGCCAACGCATCTTCCGCCGCAGCCAGGGCGTTCTTCAAGGAACGGTGAATGAAAGTATTCGTGGGGCGGGTCGCCATCAGACGCCGGGCAGCCTGTTCCAATTGCTGTTTGATCTGATCCGGGGATTCACCCGCCACCTGCCGGGCACGCATCGCCAGGGCATATACGGCGATCACCCACGGCCCGCCGCCCTGGGTAACCATGGTCTCGATGGCAACTGCCACGCTTTCTACATCTTCGCAGCGCATGAACTTTTTCTCGAAGGGATACTGCCGCCGGTCGCAGAAGACCACCGCACCATCCTCATAACGGCCAACATTTTCGCGCTTGAGCACAAAAGGCAGCAAATCGCTGATTTCTTGAGGCGTCAAATCCATGAATTTCTCCTTGTGCATTGTGTTTTCGTTATGCCCCAACTATACAATGAAATGATTGCCCCGGCAAACAGTTCGCCATTTTTCGCCACCAGATCGCTTCAATCGAGATTCGTGAGCCGAGAATCGTAAACCGGTTTGCGCTATCACGCTCCGAAAATCGGACAATGTTATACTATCTATATGGACGAATTCGCCCTATTTTACCCCGAAGGTCATCAGGCACACGCCGAACCCGGTCACCCCGAACGCCCGGAACGAGTAGAAGCTATCCGTAAGGCGTTCGAAAATGCCGGGATCTGGGAAAGCGCTACTTTGCTATCCCCACAGCCACTTGATGATTTCGTACTTACAGCCATCCACGATCCCCATTTCCTGGAAGAACTCAAAGTAGCCGGCCAGCGTGGTTGGCGCATGGACATGGACACCTACCTCACAAAGCAGTCCTGGCAGTTGGCACAGAACGCTGCCGGGGGTGGCATCGCGGTAGCAGAAGCCGTGTGGCAGCGGAATGCCCGGCGCGGCTTTGCACTCACCCGCCCGCCCGGCCACCACGCCACCCGCGACCAGGCGATGGGCTTTTGCCTGCTGAACAACGTCGCCATCGCCGCCCAACATCTGATCCAGCACGCCGGTGCGCAGCGCCTGGCGATCATTGACATCGACGTCCATCACGGCAACGGCACACAGGATATCTTCTGGCGGCGCGGAGACGTTTTCTATTTTTCCACCCACCAATACCCACTCTACCCCGGCACCGGTCAGGTCGACGAGACCGGCGTTGGAAAAGGTGACCATGCCACCATCAACGTACCGCTGCCGCCTTTTTCCGGTGATACCGCCCTGCAAGCTGCCGTGGACACAGTTTTTGTGCCCCTGCTCGACCGCTTCCAGCCGCAGATGTTATTGATCAGTGTGGGTTTCGACGCTCACTGGCGCGACCCATTGGCGCAATTACTGCTCTCCACAAATGGATACGCGCAAATCGTCAAGTCGCTGGCTGAGTGGGCCGACGCCAACTGCGATGGGCGGATTGCGCTGTTCCTGGAAGGTGGTTACGACGTCGAAGCTGGAGCACTCAGCGCCGTGGCCGTCACCAAGGCGCTGCTCGGCCATCCCTGGGAAGACCCACTCGGCCCCAGCACGACGGATGAAGAAGATTTCTGGGAACCGGTGATCGCCCGCGCCCGGGAAATTTGGGGCTTATAAAGTACAGGAATTAGAAATCTGGAGAAGTTCTCATGCAAGTATATGAAACCATCCGCGCCAAGCGCGCCGTACGCAAATTCACAGATGAGCCACTGCCAAAAGAAGCGGTCGAAACGATCCTAAACGCCGGACGGCTGGCACAATCCGCCAAGAATACCCAGCCCTGGCATTTTATCGCCATCAGCGAGCGTGAAACCTTGGAAGCACTCTCTAAACTCGGCCACTACGCCGGGCACCTGGCCGGGGCGGCAATGGGCGTTGCTATCCTTACGCCCCCGCCAGAGCAGCGTTTTAGCATCATGTTCGATGCCGGACAGGCCGCAGCTTATATGCAGTTGGCGGCCTGGGAATTGGGCGTTGGCTCCTGCCTGGCGACGATCTACGAACCCGAACAAGCCCGTCAACTGCTTGGCTTTCCAGAAGAATGGAACATCCGTATTGCGATTTCATTTGGCTATGCGCATCCATCTGAAAATGTAGATCGTCCACCCCGCAAGACCGGCCGCCGCGATTTCGAGAACATCGTCCACTGGGACAAGTGGTAACTGTGGATTCGGGCCGCTTGTGAGCAAACACACGAAGCGGACTTCTGGGGGATCGGATTAATAGGATTCTCTAAATAATTTGCGGCACCTCTTATTGTATAATTTAGATACAATTTATCCGCTATCACTCAAAGAGGTGCCGGTATGATCGTTTCGAATGAATCCCTCAACCAGTTTGAAATCACCCCGAACGGTCTGAAAGCGCGATTGGGCGATACGGATAAAATCGAGATCATCGACATCCGGCGCAAATCCGATTACGACACTTTCCACATCCCCGGCAGCAAACACATCGACGCCTACCACGCCCTACATGCTTACCATCCCGGGCCGCTGGCGGAATACGAACCGCCGGAAGATACGACGGTTGTTACCGTATGCTATGTCGGGATTACCAGCCAGGTCGCCGCCCAATACCTACGCACACAAGGCATCCAGGCGCTTTCGCTCGTCGGGGGAATCGACCTTTGGTTGCGGTCTGCAAGTACCCACCAAAGATTGTGGGCAAATTAGAAAACCGAAGAATCTCCCCTAAATCGACAATAAATCTCATCCATTGTTAACCATCATCGGTTATACTTGATGGATATTATCCAATTTAGCCATTGCAACCCATGCTATAGGCCCACCCCAACCTTCTTCACACCTACCTGTAGTTCATTCGAGCAGCCAACTCAACCACCGTACGTTATTTTTGGAGTACCCACATGACAAACCAAGCTGAATTCAATTCTGCCCCCCAGGTAAAGACCGCCCTGCTGGAAAACCAGTATATCGCCAGCGACGAGATCGCCACGATCATGTATCTCAGCCAGCAGCTTGGCAAGCCCTTACTGACCGAAGGTCCCGCCGGGGTCGGCAAGACCGAACTCGCCAAAGCAATTGCCAGTGCTACCGGACGCGAACTGATCCGTTTGCAGTGTTACGAAGGCCTGGACGAGACCAAGGCGCTGTACGAATGGGAATATGCCAAGCAACTGCTGTACACCCAATTGTTGCGCGAAAAACTAGAACAGACGCTTTCCTCGGCAGAGAGCCTCAGTGACGCTGCCGACCGGCTGGCTGCTGAAGAAGACGTATTTTTCTCGCATCGCTTCTTGCTGCAGCGCCCGCTGCTGCGTGCTATCCTCAGCGACGAACCCACTGTGCTGTTGATCGATGAGATCGACC
>JBNKDB010000269.1:0-5691 GCA_050288045.1 Anaerolineales bacterium
TGGCGGTCAGCAACCCGGAAGCCACCCGCGGCGGCACACAAAGCAGCAGCACCGCCCCCTCCGAGGCGGATTACGAGCAGCTCAAAGAAATCTTGCTGGCTTCGCTCGCCACCAGTGCTCTGGAAGAAGTCAATGCCGGATTGGAAAGCGGTGACCTGGTCGTTTCGGAACCCAACCTGATCGAAATTGTTGAGGAGACTTTCGTTCCGGTTGAGCCGCAGCCCGCCCTCGAACTGGTGCTTACCCTGCGCGCTGAATTCGAAGTGCTGGTCGTGCCCGGCGACGCCTTACAGCGTATGGCCGCCGCCGCCCTGGACGCCAACATCCCAGACGGCTTCGTGCCCATCGGAGATAACCTGCAAATCGTGCCTCTCAGCGAGCCGGTGCTCGACGAGCAAGGCAACGCCACCTGGGAACTGTACGCCAGCCGGGAGATCCAAACCCAATTGACCGAATCGCAAGCCGTCAGTATGGCGGTGGGCGTTTCCCCCGAAGAAGCCCAGCGCCGCCTTACTGGGCAACTTCCATTGGAAGCCGCTCAAATCCACCTGTTCCCCAGTTGGTGGCCGCGCCTGCCGATCCTGCCTTTCCGCATTAGCGTGACGATAGAATAAGATGAGAGTATTGGCCGTAGACCCTGGAAAGAGACGCCTGGGCATCGCCATCAGCGACCCCACCGGCACGATTGCCAACCCTTTAACAGTGATCGAGCACGTCAAGCGCGCCATCGATGCCGCCAGCATTGCCCAACTGGCCGCCGAGCACAACGCCAGGCTGATCGTCGTCGGCCAATCGCTGGATTTCGATGGCAAACCGACCTTTGAAGGCCGTCAGGCCGCCCGCCTGGCCGCCGCCATCCGCACCCAGACCAACCTGCCGGTCGAACTCTGGGACGAAGGTTTCAGCACCCAAACCGCCATTAGCGCCCGCGAAGCGCTCGGCTCGCCGCGCCATAAGCGAACCGGGCACCTGGACGATCTGGCCGCCACCGTGATCCTGCAAACCTATTTGAACGCCCATCCCCAATCCGAGGAGTGAGCATTTTTCGATGAGACAGTCCCGTTCTTTGCTGCCCGTGGTCTTTATCTTGCTCTTGCTAGCAGTAGTATTCATCGGCGTCTTCCTGGCCGCCAACTACACCATCAACCTGCCCGCCAACGCCGCCGCCCTCTATGGTGAACCTTCCGCCTTACTTACTCCCTGGCAAGAATTGAAACTCTCCGCCCAACTGGTTTGGAACCAGGAGCAACTGACCCAACCGGTCGACCCGGCCGGTATCGAACGCCAATTCAGCATCATCAGTGGCGAAGCGCCCAATACCATCATCCAGCGCCTGGCAGCCGACGGCCTGATCCACGATGCAGACCTGCTGCGCACCTACCTGATCTACAAGGGTTTCGATACCCGCATCCAGGCCGGGGAATTCGACCTCAGCCCGGCCATGACCGGGATCGAGATTGCCAACGAACTGCTCGATGCCACCCCAGACGAAGCCACTTTCATTGTACTGCCTGGCTGGCGGCTGGAAGAGATTGCCGCCAGTATGCCCACCACCGGTTTCAACATCACCCCCGAAGAATTCCTGGCTTTCGCCACCCATCCCCCGGTCACATTCAGCTACACTGCCGGTCTGCCCAACGGTATCTCGCTGGAAGGGTTCTTCTTGCCGGGTTCTTACGAATTCCCACGTGAAGCCGACGTCTTCGAGATCGTCACCTTCATGTCGATCAATTACGACGCCGCGGTGACAACCGAAATGCGGGAGGCGTTTGCCGCTCACGGGCTGAACCTCCACCAAGCCGTCACCCTGGCCTCGATCGTGCAGCGTGAAGCCGTCGACGAAAGCGAGCAACCCCTGATCGCCTCCGTCTTCCACAATCGCCTGGTAGCCGGAATGAAACTGGAAGCCGACCCCACCGTGCAGTACGCCCTGGGCTATGATGAATCCCTCGCCACCTGGTGGAAAAGCCCGCTCTTCCTGGCCGATCTGGAAGTTGCCTCGCCTTATAACACCTATCAAAACGTTGGCCTGCCCCCCGGCCCGATTGCCAATCCTACGTTGAGCGCCTTGCAGGCCGTGGCTTATCCCGAAAGCACATCCTATTATTTTTTCCGCGCCGCCTGTGATGGTTCCGGGCAACACGTCTTCGCCGAAACCTTCGAGCAGCACCAGGCCAACGCCTGCCCGTAAGCATCTTCGTATATTTACATATCGGCGGGCAACCAGCCGGTTGCCCCTACAACGATAGCTGTAACGCTATGATTTGGACGACCGCGAACCGCCAAAATCATAAAATCGACTCTACCTCACAAACAATTTTCTAATCCATAAAATCACCCTACCCCGCTAACGAATTTAGAAACAAAAGCCGATATCTTTTTATAGGGATATGTGTAATACAACGCTCCAGGATTCTTACAAATATTTGATCCCCCAATCATTTTTTGCGGTTTATAATAGATTACATTTACCACCCAAATAGGAGAAATAAATGTCGATCAGTCATAACCTGATTTCCTCGCAGAACTTGCGCGTCTACGAGGACATTTTGGGCACCGTCGGGTACACCCCGCTGGTGCGCCTGGGCCGCATTGGGCGCGACCTGCCCTGCCCACTCTACGCCAAGGTTGAATACTTCAATCCCGGCGGCTCGGTCAAGGACCGCATTGCCATCAACATCATCACCGAAGCCGAAAACAGCGGCCGCCTCAAACCCGGCGGCACCATCGTCGAGGCGACCTCCGGCAACACCGGCGTCGGGCTGGCCATCGTCGCCGCCATCAAAGGCTACAAGACCGTCTTCGTGATGCCGGATAAGATGAGCCAGGAAAAGATCCAACTGCTGCGCGCCTACGGGGCGCGCGTGGTGATTACGCCCACTGCCGTGGCTCCCGAAGACCCGCGCTCGTATTACAACGTTGCCAACCAGATCGTCGCCGACACCCCCAACGCCATCCTCGCCAACCAGTACCACAACCCCCAAAACCCTGCCAGCCACTACCAGACCACCGGCCCCGAAATCTGGGAACAGACCGAAGGCCGCGTCACCGATGTGGTGATCGGCATGGGCACCGGCGGCACAATCAGCGGTGTGGGTAAATACCTGAAGGAGCAAAACCCGGAGATCAACATCGTCGGCGTCGACGCCACCGGATCGATCCTGCTCGAAATCTGGCAGAATGGCGGCGAAATCCCACCCGGCGTGGAGGCTTCCACCTACAAGGTCGAAGGCATCGGCGAAGATTTCCTGCCCTCCTCTACCGATCTCTCCGTGATCGACAACATCCTGCGCGTGACCGACAAAGAATCCTTCATCTGGGCGCGCCGTCTGGTGCAGGAAGAGGGTATCTTCAGCGGTGGTTCCTCCGGATCGGCCCTGGCTGCGGCCATGCGCTACTGCCAGAGCCTGCCGCCGGAGCGGGTGGTGGTCGTCCTCTTCCCGGACTCTGGTTCGCGCTATCTTTCCAAAGTTTTTGATGATAAATGGATGCGCGAGCACGGCTACCTGGATGCAGATTGGAGTGATGTCACCCTGCAAGAAGTGCTCAACACCAAACCGATCCGCGAGCTGATCTACGCCGTCACCACCGATTCGATGGAAAGCGTGATCGGCATGATGAAAGAGCACGACATTTCCCAGGTTCCGGCGCTGGCCCCCAATGGCGAACTGGCCGGGCTGATCCACGAAGTCGACCTGCTCAAGCACATGCTCAATCCCGACCACGCCCACAGCCCCGAAGAGACCGTGGCCGAGATCATGCAGTCCTCCCCGCCAACCTTCTCCACGCAGGCTCGGCTGGGTGATGTGATGGGCGATATCATCGAAAACAACGTCGTTCTGGTCAAAAATGGCGATAAATTGGCCGGAATCGTCTCGAAAATTGACCTATTGGACTTCATGTACGGGTAAAATAGGGAAATCTTTTTCTCTAAGGAACATACATGCTCGACCAATTACCCGACATTCAGATCATCGCCACCGATAGCATCATCCATCACGAACAACACGACAACCAACGCACCCCGCCCCTGGTCGAAAAACTGCGCGCCAGCGGCATCATGCGCAATCCGGTATTGGTCACCCCACTACAAGATGGCACCGGCCGCTATATGGTTATGGATGGCGCCAATCGCGTCATGGCTTTTCAACTCATGGGCACGCCGCACGTCCTCACCCAGGTCGTCGCCCCCGATTCGGGCAACGTTGAACTGAAGACTTGGAACCATGTGTTGTGGAACGCCAGCCCCGAAGAACTGCTCGCCGATCTGGAAGCCCTGCCAGAGATCAACTTACTTACCATCCCAGACGATGACGCCGGTTTGCGCCAACTGCGCAACCACGAGATCCTGGTCTGGATTCAGACCCCCGACCAGTGCACTCACGCCGCCTTCTGCGAAACCGGTGACCTGGTGCACATGCTCAACGGGCTGAACGCTATCGTAGACACCTACAAGCACAAGGCCCATATGGACCGTACCCGCATCCGCAAGATCTCAGCGCTGGCGAACTTATACGAAAACCTGTGTGCGGTGGTGGTCTTCCCGCCCTTCACGATTCGCCAGGTGCTCGAGCTGGCTGGGAAGGGGTACCTCTTTCCCTCTGGCATCACCCGCTTTACGGTCGCACCGCGCGCTCTGCGCATCGAATACCCACTCTCGGAATTAGAGTCGAGCGACTCGCTGGAAGACAAGAACCAGCGTCTCCAGGCCTGGATTCAGGCGCGCATCACTTCAAAAGGGGTGCGCTTCTACGCCGAACCCACCGTGCTCTTCGATGAGTGATATTTCTAGCCAAAGAGAAACCTAAACGCGAATTTCACGAATAGGACGAATGACGCGAATAAAGAAAACCTTCGTGTGATTTTTCTAATGCGTGGCATTCGTGTTTTCACATTTTCCCCAAATATTTATCATTCTCCGCGTCTCTGTGGTTAAAAAAAAATTTAACCGCAGAGTGCGCAGAGGAACGCATCTCTAAAGAGTTAAGAACACACTACCGTTTCACGCCTTATCCAACGCCTGTTCCAGGTCGGCGATCAAGTCATCGACATGCTCGATCCCCACCGACAAACGCACCAACCCTGGATCGACGGCCAGGTCGGACTCGGCCACGGAAAGATGCGTCATCAAGGCCGGAACCTCGATCAACGACTCTACGCCGCCCAACGACTCGGCCAGCGCGAAAATCTGCGTAGTTTCAGCCACTGTTTTAGCAGCCATCGCCCCGCCCTGCAGCACGAATGACAGCATACCTCCACCAAACCGCATCTGCCTGCGGGCCACCGCAACCTGCGGGTGCGCATCATGGAAGGGGTACAACACTTTGCCCACCTTGGGATGCGCGGCCAGGAAATCGGCAACCGCGGCGGCATTGGCGCTGTGCCGCTCCATACGCACCGCCAGCGTCTTGATGCCGCGCAGCACCAGGAAGCAGTCCATCGGCCCCGGCACTGCCCCGACCGCGTTCTGTAAGAAGGCCAAGCGTTGGTGTAATTCCGGGGCGTCCATCACCGCTGCCCCACCGACTACATCCGAATGTCCGCCTAAATACTTGGTAGTCGAGTGCACCACGATGTCTACGCCCAGCGCCAAGGGCTGCTGCAAGTATGGTGTAGCAAAAGTATTATCGACCGCCAACAGCGGCCGGTTAGGATGCGCCTTGACGATCTCGGCCACTGCTGCCAGATCGG
>JBNKDB010000270.1:0-4534 GCA_050288045.1 Anaerolineales bacterium
GATATTTTGGGGTTGGACTAGCCACCAGAGAAAACGGCAATTCTCGCATGGAATATGAGCGTTTGCGGGTATTTGTGCCATAAGGATTTTTCGGGCGGGCACGGATCATCAGGATGATGACGCCCGCCCCTACATCAAACAGTAGGGACAGGTTTAGAAACCTGTCCCTACCAAAAGCGCCCTGCTGTGATGCAGAGCGCTTTTGGTATGTCTTCGTTTAGCGGCGGCGACGACGTTTCTTCTTGCTGCCTTTAGAACTACTCTTGGCTGCGCCGTTACCGGACTGTCCTGATTGTACGGTCGTGGTCCCGGCCCGTACCGAAGTGAACATGCGATTGACCACGCTCTGGCGCATGTCCTTGAACAACTGCTGGAACATCTCGAAGGCCTTGGTCTTGTACTGCACCAGCGGATCGCGTTGGGCGTAAGCTTCCAGGCCGATGGAGACGCGCAGCGCTTCCATCTGAGTAAGGTAATCGATCCACAGGTCGGAGATCACGCGTAGGATCAGGTCGCGGTAGACTTCGGTCAGCGTTTGGCGGCCGAGTTCGATCATAGCGGCGCGCTGTTGTTCGCCGGGCAGTGTACCGAGTGGTTTGCCATCCAAGGATTGGATCGTATCCTTACCGAGCACGCGCTTGAGGTTATTGCGCGTGATCTTGTTGAGTTCATCGTAATTCTTCTCGGCGATCAGCGCCCATTCCTGGATACCGATGGCTTGCTGCATGGCAACCCGGGCACCTTCCAGATGCTTGAGTACGCGCTCCGAAATCTCTTCGGAAGGAATTTCTTCCAGGAATTCGGCGGCGTAATACACGTAGGTGAACAAAACCATGCGCTGCTGCATGCGTTGGTGGGTCTTCTTATCGAATGTGGTGACCGTGCCATGCGGCATATTCATTAGAATGGACAAGAGATGTCCCTCGTGCACCTGGCCTTCGATCTTGTTCAGTTGCGTTTTGACTTCGGCAGCGATCGTGCCATCACGCTGCTCACCAACCAGGCGTTCCTGGCGGCGGGCGTAGATGTCTTCGATGGCTTTCAGCACCATCATGGCCATATCGTCCCATTCCTTATCCGCCAGTTCAGTAGGCGTCAGGTCAAGGGAAATGCCCATACGGCGTTCGACCGAGCCGATCAGGCGGATCATGGCTTGTTTGGTGAGGTAGTCTTCCAGTTGTTCGCCGACGATGGCGCGCGCTTCATCTTCATCTTCGAGCAGCAGGCGCTGCTGGCTGTTTGAGAGATTGAGCGGCAGGCCCAGCGTTTCGGCCAACTGATTGGCGACGTCGCGCGGGGCGCGGTTCTCGTAATCCTCTTCCAGGTAAAGCCCCTGGAAAAAGGTGTCCAGCGTGTCGTATTTATCGGTGATGCGGCCTTCGAGCGCGAATTCGGTATTGTCCAGAAGGCCGTTCACGGCGCGCAGGAAGTGTTCCTGCTCCCCAAGCAGGGAATGCTCGGCCATGTCCACCAGCACATCGAAAGCCTGGTCTTTGTCTGTTATGTTCTGTGCCTTGATGTGTTCGAGCAGCAGTTGGGTAGTAAAGGAGGGATAGAAAACGGTGCCGATCGAGAACGAGGGCTGGATCTGGTTGAGCCAGGAGAGTAAGCGCCAGGGGCCGTCTTCATCTTCCAGGGCTTGCGGGACGCGTTCGGAGATCTCTTCTTGCAGCATCTCGCGCACGTTTTCGCTGAGGTCTTTCTTGGTGAAGATGATGTCGCGCTGGGCGTAGATCTTCTTGCGTTGGTCGTTGAGTACGTCGTCGTAGTCGAGCAGGTGTTCGCGGGTGTCGAAGTTGGCACCTTCGACGCGCGTCTGGGATTGTTCGATCACACGGCTGACGATGCCGTGTTCGAGCGGTAAGGCATCATCCAGGCCCATGCGCTGCATCATGTTGTCGACCTGCTGGCCGCCGAAAAGGCGCATGAGGTCATCTTCCATGGATAGGTAGAAGCGCGAGGAGCCAGGGTCACCCAAACGGGCGGCACGGCCGCGCAGCTGGTTGTCGATGCGGCGGGCTTCGTGGCGTTCGGAGCCAATCACGTGCAGGCCGCCGAGCTGCTTGACGATCACCATGTCATCCATGGCCTGGATGAAGGTGTTGATTTGATCTTGGAAGATACCGAATTCTTCGGGGTCCATGTTCTGCAAGACTTGCTTCTTTTCTTCCAGCGACATGTTGTAGTAATTCTTGACGCCCGAGCGGCGCAGGATGCGATTGACATCTGCGATCACTTCTTCAGGAACCTCGCCGCCCAGCTTGATGTCGACACCACGCCCGGCCATGTTGGTGGCGATAGTGACTGCCCCGGGACGACCGGCCCCGGCGATCAGTTTACTTTCTTCGGTGTGCTTGCGGGCGTTTAAGACCTGGTGGGGAACACCACCCTTGAGTACGCTGACCAAATTTTCAGCGGCACTGGCGGGCAGGCCGAAGATCGACAACAGGCGGTCGACATTGTCCGGGTTTTCGGGACTGTATTGTATTTCCAGGTCACGCGCCAGTTGGCGCATCTGGCTGACATCGATCTTTTCCAGCGGTTCGTTGAGGAAAGAAAGCGCCATCACGACGCGCCCATCGGGGATACGGTTGTTGGCTTCGAACCAGGCATCGCGCAGGATCAATACCTGCGCCAGACGGCGCACCGGTTCGGCGCGCAGGCGATTGGACAGCCGGTCGGAACTTTCCACTGAAGTGGTACCAACCAGGATGGGGCGGCCGAGCAGGTGATATTGGATGATCTCCTGCACGATGGCGCGCAGCTTGGCTTCTACCGTGCGGTAAACGACATCGGGGTAGTCCTTGCGGGCCCAATAGACCGGGGTGTTGTCGGGATCGTCGTCGTTGGCGTAGTAGGTAAATTTGTAATCGTATTTGTCGGTGGCCTGCATGGCTTGCAAGCGGGTATCGGGCCGGTTCGCCATATATTCCACGTAGGGCGGGATGGCGATTACTTCCAATTCGTAGATCTTGCTGAATTCCTCGGCCTCGGTGAGCGCAGTACCGGTCATGCCGGAGAGCTTATCGTACAGCCGGTAATAGTTCTGGATGGTGACGGTAGCGTAAGTGACGTTCTCGCTCTGCACGCGCACGTTCTCTTTGGCTTCCACGGCCTGGTGCAGGCCGTTCGACCAACGCCGGCCGGGCATCAAACGCCCGGTACCTTCATCGATGATGATGACCTGGCCGCCCTGCACGAGATATTCTTTGTTGCGGCGGTAGAGGTATTGGGCGCGCAGGGCCTGTTCCAGGAAGCCCAGCAGGCGGGCTTGCTCGGGGGTGATGTCTTCGGGCCGGTCGGGATCGCGCAGGGGCGTGTTCAACAAACTCTCGACGTGGACCTCACCGATCTCGGTCAGGATCACGTTCTGGTCTTTTTCGTTGACTTCGTAGTCTTCCGGCTTGAGGCGCTTGACCACGTCGGCCATCTGGATGTAGGTTTCGGTGTCATCGTGGGAAGGGCCGGAGATAATTAACGGGGTGCGGGCTTCGTCGATCAGGACGTTGTCGACCTCGTCGATGATGGCGTAGTTATGGCCGCGTTGCACGCGCGCGCTCAGGCTGCGGCCCATGTTATCGCGCAGGTAATCGAAGCCGAATTCGTTGTTGGTACCGTAGGTGATGTCGGCGGCGTAGGATTCCTTGCGGGGTACCATCACTAATTGGTGCTGGTCTTCGTGGGGCGACTCTTTGGAGAGATCGACCAGGAAAGCGTTCTTGCCGTGTTCGGTGCGGGAGGCCATTTGCAGCACGCCCACGCTCATGCCCAGGAAGCCGTAGATCGGTGTCATCCAGCGGGCGTCACGCCGGGCGAGGTAGTCGTTGACGGTGACGAGGTGTACGCCGCGTTCGGTCAGGGCGTTGAGGTAGACGGCCAATGTAGCGGTTAGCGTCTTGCCCTCACCGGTGCGCATTTCAGCAATCTTGCCTTCGTGCATCACCATACCGCCGATGAGCTGGGTATCGTGATGGCGCATGCCTAACTGGCGTTTGCTGGTCTCGCGCACGGTGGCAAAGGCTTCGTGTAGCAGGTCGTCGAGGGTTTCGCCATCGGCCAGGCGCTGCTTGAACTCGTCGGTTTTGGCGGCCAGGGCTTCGTCCGAAAGCGCTTCGAACTCGGCTTCCAGGCTGTTTATGATATTGACGCGCTCGGTGTAGGCTTCAACGGCTTTTTGATTGGGGTCGCCCCCAAAGATCTGGACAATTTTCTTTAACATAGGTTCTTCTTTAATATAATGGGCTATTTTTTTACCCCGCGATTATAGCATATGGGGGGTGCTGTGGCTATTAGCGTTATGTTAATCTAAAACGGAGCGGATGACCGCGGATAATCAAAATGAGCATACAATCCTTACAAGGATTTCGTTTAAAAACGCTTATGCTACTCCAAGGTGGACTATAATAATCGCAACGATAGAGACGACAGTTCATTCTTGGGCTTATCATAGAAAGGGAATGGGTAATCAGGAGGGTCAAGGCATGCAAACTGAAAAGCGGACGATGTCACTGTTGGTTTTCTACACGCTTGTATC
>JBNKDB010000271.1:0-5778 GCA_050288045.1 Anaerolineales bacterium
GGGGGAAGCCGAATCCCAAATACTGCCAGGCGAGGAAGCCCCCGCAGACGAACAGGACGCGGCATGAAAATCCTGGCGCTCGAACGCGAAATCCCCGGCCTGACCGCCGCCGATTTCCAGCCGCATCTCAAAGCCGAGGCCCGGCGCGTGTGGGAGTTGCAGCAGGCCGATGTGATCCGCGAAATCCACTTCCGCGCCGACCGCCCGGAAGCAGTGCTGACCCTGGAATGTGAAAGTGTAGCCGCAGCGGAGGAAGTCCTGGCCAGCCTGCCGTTGGTAAAAGCCGGGCTGATCGACTTCGAACTCATCCCCCTCAAGCCTTACCCAGGATTGCAGCGTTTATTTGAAAGCTAATTAATGGATTTTGCATAATAAGTGGATGGGGAGCATGATGCATAAATTTTCAAAGTTTCTAGTTTTTGCGCTAATCATTTTTGCGCTATGCGTAGTCACATTCACGATGTGTTCGCCAGAGCCAAATCCTGCCTGCGAAGCGGACAATCTGCTTTTGGTGGAATCCGCGTTCCCAGGCGACGGCTGGCAAGAACTTGGATCGCGAGATGTGCGAGGAGCTCCTTCCCCACTTGGAATTGAGCGCGCCGGTACTTCTTTCTCGACTCTAAGACAGGGGGTGGCAATTCAAGACTTTTACCGATTTGCCAGCGAGTCAGAAGCCAGAAAAAGTTATGATGACCTTCGAGTCAGCTGGTTTAATCTTGCGCCCAAGGGTAGTGTTTATAGCTTGCCGGAAGAATTAAGTGATATTAAGCTGGGCGCAGATGAATATCGTTTGGGATGCTATGTGGACATGATAGAAACCTGCAGATTTGTTGGATTGTATCAAACCTATGTAGTTGAGTTTAAAGCAGATATGCCGGCGCTGACCTATGACTATTTGACTGATCTACTTGAACAGATCGATCAAAGCATGTTGAGGTGTGTTGATAACTCACCTTCCTAGATCACCGAAAATCCTATTCTCTCCCCCAAAATTCCACACAGTTAACGCGCGTAAAGCGCAATTACGCTGGAAACTTCCGAAACTGAACCGACCTGGATAGTAATTCCCTCAACATCAATAGCCATACCGGTCGAAGGGCCGCCATCCAGGTTCAGGGCACTGACCAGTTCCAGGTCTGCTGCCAACAACGCATTGCGGAGTTCGTCCAGCGTCAGCGCCTGTTCGTCAGCAACAATCAACACTAAGTTTCCATCCCGATCTATCCCCACAACCGTGCGCCGCGCTTCCCTTTCAGGCAAGGAAAAATCGACTGGCAAAGCATCGTGGATCAGCACCGGCAAACCCTGCACCCCCTGCTCGGCCTGCGTGCATTTTGAGGGCGAGCAATCGGAGAGCAGGTGGATCTCTGCCTGCTCTCCGCGGATCGTCAGCATGCCACTGTGCTCCAGATAGCGTGTGGCGGGATCAAAAGATTCACCAACATTTGCCCCATCCAGAATCAGCAATCCCGAAGTGGTATTGTCCGGCTCGAAGAACCCGGCGTTGACCACTACCAGGGCATCTGGCAATTCAGCCTGCCAAGAAGTGACGGTTTTGGGACTTTGCGGGTCGTAATGCACTTTCAAAGCAAGCTGCGCCAGATCGACCCGCACAACCAAGAAAGATTTTTCAGCCACTCCCAGGCGGCGGATTTCCAGCCCAGGACGCAATGCCTGCCATTCTGCGGCAATGGTCGTCGCCGTAGCATCCATAATCGCAGGGGCATTTGTCGATGTAGGCGGCAACTTCACAGTTGGCGTGAGTGTCGGTGTCGCATGGATGACTTGCCCACAACCTGCCAACACAAATACCAACAGGCAACCCATAATTATTACCCTAATTGAGAAAACTGACCTACGCCGCAGATTCTTTTTATGCAAATTCTAGTTTCCTTTGTAAACCGTGCTATTTCCCTCACCCAATAAACAACTGGGAGAGGGTTAATTCAATTCTGTTCTCCTAATTTCTCCATGGGTGAGGGAAGGAAATCGTCTATCTAAAATTTAGAAACTTTGCAGTTACTGTATGTACTATGCGTAATTAAAACGGACGATCTGGCCGCTCTCTGCCGATTGCAAGGTTGCCAGCGCCAATTCCTGAGCACGCATACCATCTTCCAGGGAACAGGCCGGTTCGGTCGTGCCTTTGACGACCTCGCGGAAATGGTGCATCTGTGCCAGGAACAGGTCATTGCGCTCGAAGCCATGCGGCGCGGGGTACAGTTCCCAGCTATCCTGCTCCGGATGGTAAACGTGCACGTCCCCGTCGGCAAAATCCCAGCGGATAGTACCCAGCGTACCAACGATTTCCAACTGGTGGCGCGGCGGACGCTGTACGTAATCAAGGTGTACGCTGCCGATCACGCCGCTGGCGAACTGCAAGCCGATCTCGGCCGTGTCTTCCACGTCCAGTTCCAGGTTGCTGAGCTGCCCAGCGAAGGCCCACAAGGCGGAGACCTCACCCAATAACATGCGCAGGTAATCGAGCGGGTGGGTGAGCGTCAAGACCACGCCGCCACCCAGGTCAGCGCGCGCACTGTAGCCCTGGCGGTAATCCTCCCAGGGATGCCAGCCGGGCAGATATTCGCCCCAATGGGCGCGTACAGAAACCGGGTCGCCGATGGCTTTGTCTTGCAGCAGGTCTTTAATTTCGTTCAGGCCGGGGTGGTAGCGGAACTGGAAGCCGACCAGGATGCGGCTGCCGCTTTGGGCCGCGGCGGTACGCAGTTCATCGATGCGTTCCATATTGTGCGAAACGGGCTTTTCGAGCAGGATGTGGCAGCCTGCCTCGGCGGCCGGGATGGCGACATCCAGGTGCAGGGCGGTGGGATTGGAGACGATTACCGCGTCTGGGCGGTGCGCCAGGGCGGCTTGTAGATCGGTCTCGACCGGAATATCGCCCAACTCGTCGTCCGGCAGGCTGGCGCGGTGCGTACGCAGCAACAGGAAGTCTTTCTCGCCCAGGGCCTGCAAATTGCGCAGGTGGCGGCGGCCAATCGAGCCGAGGCCCGCGATCATGAATTTCATGTTTGGCTGCTGTGCTCCAATGATTTATCTATTATGTAACGCAGCCACACGAAGCCGCCCTTGAATTCTTCGACGTGGGTCAAATGCAGCAGGATCACGCCTTCTGTTGAAGTCAGATCTGGGGCAACGAACATCGAACGCGGCGAGGTGCCGCCCACCAGTTCTGGGCCGATGATCACGCTGACTTCGTCAACCAGTCCGGCGCGCAGCAGCACACCATTCAAGATGCCGCCGCTGTCGACGCGCACGACTTCGACAGCGAGGCGTTCGTTTAGGGTCTGCAACGCCGCGGCTAAATCTACCTGGTCCTCCCCGGCGAGGATGTACTCTACGCCTTGTTCTTCCAGGTATGCCAGATGGCTTTTCGGCGTGGCGGCAGAACATAATGCGATCACATCCTGCCACCAGGGCTGCTTTTTAATCAGGTGGTAGCGGTCGATCTGGCCTTTGCTGTCCACTACGGCTAACGTCGGGCGCGTGGGCATATTCATCCAGAAATCATACACGTCAGCAAAGGCTTCCTGCGGGTTCTCCGGCAAGAAGGCGGACGCTATGGTTTTGCTTCCTGAGAGGTCGACGTCGGCCTGGAAACGCCCTACCAGTTCGTAATAAGGCGAACCGGGGGCCGCGCTCCAATCGTCGCGCCCGTCGACACTCAACCCCATGTGCAAGATTACCTTGGGCAGAGTCACTTTTCTTTCCTTTTATTCTTCGCCCTCGTCACCGAAGACGAACAGGCTGCCAATCGATTCACGCAGGTAATTGCGCCGGATGGCTTCGCCAAAGATGCGCGCCACCGAAAGGATGGTCAGTTTTTCGTGCTGCTTCTCGGGAGGGATGCAGACGGTATCGGTGGTGACGATTTCGCTGATCTGTGGGATGGCGACCAGCTTTTCCAGGGCGTTGCGCACGAACACGCCGTGCGTACACACCACGCAAATGTCCTCGATGCCTTCTTTAACCAGCAGATGGCTGACCTCGCGGATCGTGCCGCCGGTGGCGATTTCGTCGTCGTAGATGATGGCGCGTTTGCTGCCTTCAAGTTGCTGAGGGATGATGCCGCCCACCTTGACCTCGGTATCGGAGAGACGTACCTTATGGGCGGTCACCGAATGTAAGCCAATTCCTTCGGCGAAACGCGAGGCCGATTCGGCAATGCCGCGGTCTGGGGCGACCACAATGGTCTGGTTGAGGTCACGCTGCTGGAAATAATGCTGCAAGACCGGGCGGCTGCTCAACGGGTCGGCGGGCATGCTGAAGAAACCGTGCACCTGCGGTGAGTGCAGCATCATGGTCATCACCTGGGTAGCGCCAGATGCCTTGAGCAGGTCGGCGATCAGACGGGCGGTGATCGAGATGCGCGGGGCATCCTTCTTATCCGAGCGGGCGAAAGAGAAATAGGGGATGATGGCCTGTACCTCGCGCGCCGAGGCCGCCCGGGCAATGTCCAGCATCATCAAGAGTTCGACCAGGTGATCGTTGACTGGCGGTGAGAGCGGCTGCACGATGAAGACCTTGCGCGAGCGCACACTGGCCCCCAACTGGATGCGCAGGTTATCGTTGCTGAAACGGGTGATGGCGGTTTCTTCCAGCGGCACGCCCAGGTAATTGGCGATGTCGGCCGCTAACTTGGGGTTGGCATTGCCGCTGAAAAAGCGCACGTCTCCCGGGTCGATGGTTCCACTTTCCATTTGGTTTTCCTCCGCTGGTCGAGTGTGCTCCTAGAGGCCGCGCAAGAACTGGTAGATGCGTTCCAGGGCCTGTTCGATCTTTTCGTATTTCGTGGCGTATGAGCAGCGCACAAAGCCCTCCCCGCCGGGGCCAAAGGCCGTCCCTGGCACCACGGCGACCTGTTTCTCCTGCAATAAGCGGGTGACGAAAGTATCATCGTCCAGCCCAGCCGCTTCGATATTGGGGAAGGCGTAGAACGCGCCGTTGGGTTCGAAGGTCGGCAGGCCGATCTCGTTCAGCCCATCGACGATCAAGCGGCGGCGGCGGTCGTATTCATCCCGCATGGCGATAACGTGTTCCTCACCGTGTTGCAAGGCTTCTAACGCGGCGGCCTGTGCCATGGTAGGGGCGGACATGATCGTATATTGGTGTATGCGCAGCATCCCGGCGATGATCTCCGCCGGTCCGGCAGCGTAGCCTACCCGCCAGCCAGTCATGGCATAGTCTTTGGAGAAGCCGCCCAGCAGGATGGTGCGTGCTTTGGCACCCGGGATGGTCGGGAAGCAGACGTGCTCCCCGGCATATACCAGGCGGTCGTAGATCTCGTCTGAGATCACGATCAGGTCGTGCTTTTCGGCGATGCGTGCTACTTCGGTCAATACCTCGCGTGAGGCGACCGCCCCGGTGGGATTGTTGGGATAGCCGATCAGGATGGCCTTGGTCTTATCTGTGATCGCGGCTTCGACCCTGGCGGGATTGAGCATGAAGTTCTCGTCGACAGTACTGGCGATCTCGACCGCCACGCCGCCTGCCAGTTCGACTTCGGCCTGGTAAGCGACGAAGCATGGCGTGGGTACGATTACCTCGTCGCCGGGGTCGAGCAAGGCGGTCATCGCCAGGTAGAGCGCCTCAGAGACGCCCACGGTAACCACCATTTCGCTCAGCGGCTGGTAGCTCACGCCATATTTCAGTTGGAGGTGCTCGGCCAGCGCTTCGCGCAATGCCAACGTGCCGGAGTTCGAGGTGTAACCGGTCTCGCCACGCTGCAAGGATTGCACACCAGCCTGTAAGATCGGTGGC
>JBNKDB010000272.1:0-8936 GCA_050288045.1 Anaerolineales bacterium
ACGGCGCAGGAAGGCTTCATCGACCAGGTCGCGCGGCGGCAGGTTGGTCGAGAAGATCACCAACACGTCGAAGGGCACTTCGACCTTGCGTCCGGTGTGCAGCGTCAGGTAGTCGATACGGTTTTCCAACGGCACGATCCAACGGTTGAGCAAATCACGCGGGCGGACTTGCTGGCGGCCGAAGTCATCGATCAACAGGATGCCGCCATTGGCCTTGACCTGGAAAGGCGCTTCATAGAATTTATTGGTATCGTCGAACACCAGGTCCAAACCAGCCATGGTCAACTCACCACCGACCATAATGAAGGGGCGGCGGATGTGTACCCAGCGCGGGTCACGGCGGCTGCCGGAACGCAGCGAGCCGGTACCGGCCGCGGTGGTGTTCTCGTCGGGCACCAACTGATGGTTGACGGTGTCGTACATCTTGACTACCTGCCCGCCAATATCAATGGCATAGGGGATGTACATATTTTCCGCCCCGGTCATCTTACCGATGGCGCGCGCAATCGTGGTCTTACCATTACCGGGCGGGCCGTACATGAACATCGAAGTGCCCGAATTTACGGCCGGGCCGATCTGTCCAAAAGTCCGCTCGGAAAGCACCAGGTGGGACAAGGTTTTGCGCATCGCACGCTGCGTGACCGAAGTCCGGCCGCGCCCTTGCCTCAAGATCGATTCGTTATAACTCTCAATCGGCACAGGAGCCGGACCGGCATACTGGCTGCGGTCGAGGGCCTCACGCGCTCGGGCTACCCCGGCACCGGTAATGGCATACAGGTAGGAACCTTCCCCCAAACCCATCTGGGAGGTTTTGACTTCAACCAGCTTGTCGCGCTTCAGGGCTTCGACAATATGCTCGACGACACCGGCAAAAGGAAGTGCGATGGCTTCGGCAAGTTGGAAGCCGTTCAAATAACCACCAAAGTACAGGATCTTTAACGCCAGATCTTGCAGCCACAATTGCGAAAGCCCGGTATCTTCGATCCGTGTGATCGGCGGGGGAAGAAAACCCTGGGGTTGCGATGCGGCTGCCCGCTGCTGTACTTGCTGTGTTCCTAATACACTCATGGCCTGCCTCCTGACCAATCATAAACTACAATCCTATTGTAATTTATTATGGAGGGAATCGATGAAGAATGATTCAAGAAATCAAAACAAGAGCATGGTTATGCTTGATGTTGGCCTGGATCGACACGCTCTCAATGAATAAACGCGCCTGCGCCCGTTAATCATAAATAAATCCAGCTAAATTGGCAAATGAATTTGCCCATCTGTATGTATCATACTCCAAAGCGAATGCCTTTTTCATTGCATTTTTGTTATGTATCAATGAAAACGCTTTTATAAGCATGGCGGATTTCTCAGGAAGCAGTTGCTAAAAAAGCCAACTCTCTTTATACTTGCAGCATGAACATTACCGCAATTATGCCCGTCTATAACGAAGAGGACACCCTTCGAGAGATCGTTAAACGTGTGAAGGACGTTGGCCTGGTCAACGAAATCCTGATCGTTGACGATGGCTCGGTGGATGGCACTCGCGAAATTCTCAAGGAGTTGGATCAACTCCCTGACGTCAACGTAATCCTGAAAGAGCGCAACGAAGGCAAAGGCTCGGCCGTGATCACCGGCATCAAGGCGGCCCAGGGCGACATCATTATCATCCAGGATGCCGATCTGGAATACGACCCGCGCGATTATCCCGGCCTGTTCAAACCGCTGGAGGAAGGCATTGCCGATGTGGTTTACGGCTCGCGCTTCCTGGGTGGGCCGCGCCGCCCGATCTTGTTCTGGAACATGGTCGCCAACAAGATCCTGACCTTCGTCACCAATATTCTCTACAACAACATCCTCACCGACATGGAAACCGGCTATAAGGTCTTCCGCAAAGAGGTGGTCGAAGGCATGACGCTGCATGCCCGGGGTTTCGAATTCGAACCGGAGTTTACCGCCAAGCTGCTCAAACGCAACGTGCGCATCTACGAAGTGCCGATCTCCTTCAACCCGCGCCCCTATGATGAAGGCAAGAAGATCAAGGCCAAAGACGGCTTCATCGCCATGTGGGCCTTGATAAAGTATCGCTTTGTGAATTAATCACAACCCCACAGATTTAAAAAATCAGCCCCCGCCAAATGGCGGGGGCTTTGTATTCTTTATTCGGCGATGTTGCTTGGTTTGATGTCGCGTACATTCAATTGGAAATTCGTCCGGCCCTGGAACTCATTCAACTCGAAGGCATACAGCAGGTCGATCGCTTCTGGGATGTTCGCCTGCCAGTGCCCCTGGCGGAAAGCGATGGCATCCATGGTTTCCCAGCCATCGGTGACCGTCATCTTGAGGTGTGCGCCGTCTCGCCCGACTGCCCGGCTGCGCTTGACGCGCAGGTTGCGGGTGACGAACAACGGCTCCGGATTGCCGTAACCGGTCGGCTCCAACTGTGCCAGAAAATCCAAGAGTTGTTGGCGCAAATCGACCAGCTTTACTTCAACGTCTGCGTGCAGCACCGGGCGCAGATCGAGGCCGCGTAACTGCTCCTTGGCATCCGCTTCCAAACGCTCGATCAACGCATCCACGTTCTCATTCTTCACGGTGAAACCGGCCGCGGCAGCGTGCCCGCCGTGGCGCACCAAAATGTCGGCACATCTATCGAGCGCATCGGTAATGTGGAACTCGGGGATACTGCGGCAGGACGCCCGCGTGAATTCCTCACCCTGGTAAGCGACCACCGCCGGGCGATAATACTGATCGACCAGACGGGAAGCAGCCAACCCGACCACACCGGGATTGAATTCAGGGTCGGCGGCGAACAGTAGCGGCTTGATTGTCCCGCCATCGATGGCCATTTCTTCGGACCGTTCCAACATATCGCGCGTGATTTGCTGGCGTTCACGGTTGAGGTTATCCAATTCCTGTGCCAGTTGCCCGGCCTCGTGTATATCCTTGGTGACCAGCAACTTGTAAGCATCTAAGGCGGAAGCCAGTCGTCCGGCAGCATTGAGGCGCGGCCCCAGCATAAAGCCAATATGGCTGGCCGTAATACTACGCGGGTCCAGATCGACCATTTGCATCAGGGCATACAGCCCCTGGCGATGGGGAGCACGCAGCGTTTCCAGGCCCTGTTTCACAAGCTTGCGGTTCTCACCGACCAACGGCACTAGGTCGGCCACCGTACCAACCGCCACCAGGTCCAACAACTGCATTTCCGAGATGTTATCCGGCTTGAAGCGTTCCAGCAAAGCGCTGGCCAGTTTATAGGCTGTGCCCACACCGGCCAGGTTCTTGTCAGGATAGGGGTCATCGGAGCGTTTGGCATTGATAATGGCAACTGCCGGGGGCAGTTCATCACTGGTGGTGTGATGGTCGGTTACGATCATATCCAGGCCCTGCGAGCGACCGTAAGCGATCTCTTCCAAGGCACGGATACCGCAATCCACCGTCACCACTACCTGGGCGCCATCGGCCTTGATCTCATCCAATGCCTCGGTATTCAGGCCGTAACCATCTTCGAAGCGGTTGGGAATATAACCGCGCACGTCCGCGCCCAAAGCAGTGAGCGTATCTACCAGCAAGGCCGTTGCCGTAACGCCATCCGTATCGTAATCGCCGTAAACGACGATGTGCTCGTGATTCTCCAACGCGACTGCCAAACGGTCGACGGCTTCAGCCACCCCGGCCAGGGTCGGCGCGCTGCCATCACCCTGCTCATAGGATGGGTCCAAGAAATCATCCGCCGCTTCTTCGGTGGCCAGACCACGGTTGTAGAGAATCTGACGGGCTACGGGGAAATATTTCCGGAGACTTTCTTCAGCTTGCTGGGAGATTCGGGGAGCAATTTGCCAACGTTTTTCTATATGAGTCATTTATCCTTAGTTTCCTGATCTTTATTTTCAGGAGTGATTATAAGTGATTTCCAGGAATTAAGATTGATGAATTGAGAATATAGGGATGGAAGGCACTTAGGCACCCAGGCGCTTGGGCAACCAGGAACCCGGTGTATGCATGCAGCACGTACACAGGGAAACATGGAAACTAGCAAGAGCTATCGAATCATGATTTGCGTTTCACGGTTCTCGCTCAACGATTCTCGTTTCCTGTCCCCAAGCACTTCTTTTATTAAACATTCTGTTAAGCATCCCCCACCTGGCCCGCGTGGTGATACAATTAAGCGTTGACGCGCGTATAAAAGACTGCTATTATCCGGTCGAAATGATGGGAAAGCTGTCGCTTTGGTGGAAAAGAATCCGAGAAGTTCTTTCTCGTTTCTTTTTATGGTTTACACCTGGTATCGGTGTTAAACGGTGGTTCGTACTCGTGTTGTCCGGCGTCACCCTGCTCGGCTCCGGCCTGGCATACCTGCTGCTGGACGTCTACCGTACTGCCCCGGATACCTGGTGGCTACCCATCCTTTCCTGGATTGCGTTGCGTTTTCTACCACGGCCAATCCGGGCCTTGATCTTTGGCAGTTTGGGCTTCGGCCTGATCTTCGCCGGGATCATGGGCCTCAACCGCTCGATCCTAGCGCCGTTCATGCGCACCGAGCGTTCGGTCGTGGACACGCTGGCAAGCTACCGGCGCAGGGGCCGCGGGCCGCGCATCGTCGTCATCGGCGGCGGGCATGGCCTTTCCACCCTGCTGCGCGGCCTGAAAGATTTCACCCACAACCTGACCGCGGTGGTCACCGTGGCAGACGATGGGGGCTCTTCCGGGCGGCTGCGCGACAGCATGGGCATCTTGCCCCCAGGCGACATCCGCAACTGCCTGGCTGCACTTTCAAATGACGAGACGCTGATCACCCAGCTCTTCCAATACCGCTTTGCCGATGGCGACGGCCAGCTCGAAGGCCACTCCTTCGGCAACCTGTTCATCAGCGCGCTGGCCGAACTGACCGGCAGCTTCGAAGAAGCCGTGGCCGAGTCCGGCCGGGTGCTCTCCGTGAACGGGCGCGTGCTGCCCTCCACGCTGCACGATGTCAGGCTGGTGGCCGACAAGACGCTGCCCAACCTGACCCGCGAAGTGCGCGTGCACGGCGAGAGCCGTATCCCACAGATCTCCGGGCAAGTACGCCGGGTATGGCTGGAGCCCAACAACCCGGCAGTTTTTCCGGCTGTGATCAAGGCCATCCTCCAGGCCGACCTGGTGGTAATTGGACCGGGCAGCCTGTACACCAGCATCCTGCCCAACCTGCTGGTGCCCGACCTGGCCGCAGCAGTACGCGCCAGCCAGGCCTTGAAGATCTTCGTGGTCAACGTTGCCACCCAGCAGGGTGAAACCGATACCTACACCTGCGGCGACCACATCCGTGCCCTCGAAGCTCACGTTGGTAAAGGTTTCTTCGACATGGTCGTGTGCAATGATCGCTATGAAGGCAAGCTGCCGCAGGGCGTGGAATGGGTCGTGCCCGAAGAAGCACTGGACGAGGAATACGCCGTTTACCGTTCCGACCTGGCAGATTCTGATAGTCCTGGACAGCACGACGCTGGTAAACTGGCAAAGGTGTTATTAGACCTTTTACAAGAACGCACCGGACCTTTGGTTTTGTAAATTCCGGTATAGTAGGACTGCAATTCCCCGGCGAAATTTTATCTAACTACTACGCCAGGGACGATCATCCGCT
Source organism: Anaerolineales bacterium (assembly GCA_050288045.1). Lineage (GTDB taxonomy): Bacteria > Chloroflexota > Anaerolineae > Anaerolineales > UBA11579 > JAFGRA01. The sequence goes on from JBNKDB010000272.1 coordinate 5,612, forward strand.
TACCGAAAATTTAATTTAACTTCTTTTTTTGCATAGGAGGCAAAAAATGGCTACAAAAATTGGTATTAATGGGTTTGGCCGCATTGGCCGTCAGGTTTTGAAAGCCATCAAAGATTATCATGCCGATGAATTTGATGTCGTCGCGATCAACGACCTGTTCGACAGTGAGACCAACGCCCACCTGTTCAAGTACGACTCGAACTACGGCATCTACCCCGGCACCGTCGAAGTTGATGGTAATGACCTGGTTGTAGACGGCGACACCATTAAAGTCTTTTCCGAACGCGATCCCGGCAACCTGCCCTGGGGCGACCTGGGCGTCGACATCGTGATCGAGGCTACCGGCGTCTTCCGCGACACCAGCAAAGACCCCGGCCCGCAGACCCACATCAACAAAGGCGGCGCCAAGAAGGTTATCATCTCCGCTCCCGCCAAGGGCGAAGACCTGACCATCGTGTTGGGCGTCAACGATGACAAGTACGAAGCTGACAAGCACAACATCGTTTCCAACGCATCCTGCACCACCAACTGCCTGGCTCCCCCCACCAAGGTCGTGCTCGATAACTTCGGCATCGTCCACGGTTTGATGACCACCATCCACTCGTACACCAACGACCAGCAGATCCTCGACCTGGCCCACAAGGACCTGCGCCGCGCCCGCGCTGCCGCCCTCAACATCATCCCCACCACCACCGGTGCTGCCCGCGCGGTTGCCCTGGTTCTCCCCGAACTGCAAGGCAAGATGGACGGCTATTCGCTGCGCGTTCCCACCCCCACCGTCTCGATCGTCGACGTAGTTGTGGAAGTTGAAAAAGCCACCACGGCAGAGGAAGTCAATGCTGCTTTCAAGGCCGCTTCCGAAGGCGCCATGAAGGGCATTCTGGGCTTCGAACCCAAGCCGTTGGTTTCCATGGACTACAAGGGTGACCCGCGTTCCTCCATCATCGATGCCGCGCTCACCAGCGTGATGGACGGCACCTTCATCAAATTCGTCACCTGGTACGACAACGAATGGGGTTACTCGGTGCGCACAACCGATCTGGCGTCCATGATCGCCAAATCGCTGTAATTGACCCAAACGAAGAAAGGCAGGACAATGCATCGTCCTGCCTTTCTTACGATAAGGTGAACCCCATGTTCAACAAGAAAACTGTCAAAGATTTAGACGTCAAAGGCAAGCGCGTGCTCGTGCGCGTCGACTTCAACGTACCGCTCAAAGAGGGCAAAGTTGCCGACGATACTCGCATCCAGGCCGCCCTGCCGACCATCAAATATCTTTTGGATCAAGGTGCTGCCGTGATTTTGTGCTCGCATCTCGGCCGCCCCAAAGGTGCGCCCGATCCACAGTATTCGCTCGAACCCGTGGCCGCCTACCTGGGCACGTTGATCGATAACGAAGTTAAGTTTGCGGCAGACTGCGTAGGCCCGGTAGCCGAAGCAGCCGCCAAGGACTTGCAGCCCGGCCAGGTATTGGTGCTGGAAAACACGCGTTTCCACGCCGGTGAAATCGCCAACGACGCCGAGATGTCCAAGCAGTTGGCTTCACTGGCCGACCTGTACGTCAACGACGCCTTCGGTTCTGCCCATCGCGCCCATGCCTCTACGGTTGGTGTGACCGATTACCTGCCCGCCGCGGCCGGTTTCCTGCTTGAAAAGGAAATCAAGTACCTCGGCCAGGCCATTGCCGAACCGCAGCGCCCCTTCGTGGCGATCCTCGGCGGTGCCAAGGTCAGCGATAAGATCGAAGTGATCAACAACCTGCTTGCCAAGGCCGATAAGATCCTGATCGGCGGCGGCATGGCGAACACCTTCTTCAAAGCCCAGGGCTATGAAATGGGTGACTCGCTGGTCGAAGACGAAGCCATCGATACCGCCAAAGACTTGCTCGCCAAAGCTGGCGACAAGCTCATGCTGCCGGTCGACATGGTCATCGCCGATGACTTCTCCGCCGATGCGCAGAGCAAGACGCTTCCCGTGGGCAACGTCCCCACCGGTTGGCGCGTGCTGGACGTCGGCCCCGAGACCGTGGCCGCTTACGCTGCCGTCTGCAAGGACGCCGGAACCGTGGTCTGGAACGGCCCGATGGGCGTGTTCGAAATGGCGCCCTTCGCCAAGGGCACCTTCGGCCTGGCAAAAGCCGTGGCCGACAGCCCGGCGACCACCATCGTGGGCGGCGGCGATTCGACCGCAGCCATCAACCAGTCCGGTCTGGCCGACCAGATCACTCACATTTCCACCGGTGGCGGTGCCTCCCTGGAGATGCTGGAAGGCAAAGTGCTCCCCGGCCTGGCCGCCCTGCAAGACAAATAATCCCCTATAAGCCACACAATCCAGGCAATCAGGGCAGCAAATCCTGATTGCCTGATTTTTCAAAACGGGGCTTAACTAAATCACAGATCGCACCTGGCGCTGTCATCACCAGGCCGCGATGACAAAAACACAATGAGGTAAATCATGCGAACACCCCTGGTTGCAGGAAATTGGAAATCATATAAGACCGTGGCAGAAGCGCGCGCCCTGATCAGCGAAATGCTGCCCGGCCTGGAAGCCGTGGAAGGCGTCGATAACCTGATCTTCCCGCCCTACTTCTCCGTGCCCGCCGCGGCTGAACTGCTGGCCGGGACCAAAGTCAGCCTGGGCGCGCAGAACATGAACTGGGCACCAGAAGGGGCCTACACCGGGGAAGTTTCCCCGCCGATGGTCAAGGAATTCTGCCAGTACATCCTGATCGGGCACTCCGAACGACGCACCTATTACGGTGAAACCGACGAGACCGTCAACCGCCGCACCAAGGCCGCCCTGGAATACGGCCTGATCCCGTGCGTGTGCGTTGGTGAAACGCTCGAAGAGCGCGAAGCCGGTAAGACCGATGAGGTCGTCTCCCGCCAGATGATGGACGGACTGCAAGGTATCGACATCAAGTCCGGGGACGGGCTGGTGATCGCTTACGAACCGGTCTGGGCCATCGGTACCGGCCGCGCCTCCACCCCGGAGAATGCCGTGCAAGTGATCGGCGGCGTGATCCGCCCGGTTATGGCCGGTCTGTTCGGTGAGGGTATCGCTCAGGGCATACGCGTGCTGTACGGTGGCTCGGTCAAGCCTGAGAACGCCGTCGAATATTTCCAGGAAGCAGACATTGACGGTGCCCTGGTGGGCGGCGCTTCACTCAAGGCCGATTCTTTCATCAAGATCACCGAAGCGGCACGCTAACCGGTAAATTTTCAAACGCGACAACCGGATCATTACAAGGATAGTCGATTGGACGGTTTATTGTGGCTCCCGCTCACGCTGGGGCCACTCTTATTTTTCCAGCGCCGCTTGCAGC
>JBNKDB010000273.1:0-2503 GCA_050288045.1 Anaerolineales bacterium
CTGGTTGGCCGCCTGAAGATTTTCCAGAGACACGCGAAGAATTCATCGAACGCTTGCGCAATACACCAACCCATCTATGCCGCTTGCGCTACTTCGGCGATGATGATAGCTGGTCGTTTGCGTTCTACACTTACAGCAACAACAAGTACGAGCCTTCGATTTTCCCCAACGGTACCTTCAAGGGCACGCCAGAGGAAGCGTTCGAGACTTCAGCCAATGTGTATTTGAATGGGTAAAAACTGAACCAAGAAGCAGGCACTTATTGATAATTATTGCTTGAACACGATAGTAGAGTAATCAAAGTAGGCGACTCAATAATCGAGTTGCCTTTTTTGTTATTCCGTAACCTGTTCAAGGGGAGATGAACAGATTGTTTTCCTCTCAAAATCAGCCAAACCTGTAAAATTGGTCATTTTTTTGACCAATTTTACAGTGGACACTGTAATCGTACAGTCGATCCCCTCTCCTTCAATGATAACCTTGAGACGTCAAATACGAACACATCAACGCAGAGCAGATGATCATTCAAGGCAAATTTGAGGAGGACGGAGAAGACAGAAAATGAGCACGGATACAAAATCGTCGTTGACTAAATCCCTGCCCATATCCGAATCTACACCGTCGGCGGTGCAAAATGTGAAAGCGATGTTTGGATGTATCTGGGCGGTAGCCGAATTGCTGGCTGAAGTTGGCCAACGAGAAGAGCGAAACTGGTCTGATCAAGTATCGAGAAAAACACAGCATTGAGTTTTCGGTGTATCCTGTTTGCAGGCAAAGTAGCAGAGTGATCTATGGCGAAACGTAACAAACTATCTCCCAAGCCTCAACCTGGTTGGGCCATATATCTGAGAACCAGCGATAAAGAAGCCCAGAATCCGGCTAATTCCCAGAGTCGTCAGCGGAATGCGATCCAGCGGGCTTTGCTGGACAACTCAGATCTGCCAGTGATTGGTGAGTACATCGATAACCACACTGGACGGGTGAGTGCGTGCCGCGACGAGTACCAGCGATTGTTGCAGGATGCGCGGTTTGGCAAGTTCTCGCATGTGGCAGTCGAAAATGCTGAGCGCTTTGGGCGCAATGATGCCGAAGCTTTGTCGGCTATTGATGAACTGGATGGGTTTGGGGTTGCAGTGCGTTTTGCCGACTATCCCGATCTTGACCCGATTGACTCCGATGATCGGATTCTGATCAGCCTGTCGTTTACCCTGGCCCGCCGGGAGTCAATGAAAACCGGTGAGCGTGTGCGGGGTGGCATGTATTCCAAGCTAGAACTCGGCGGTTATGTCGGACGTGCGCCAGATGGTTATCTCAACCGAGAACGACGTGCTTCTAGCGGCAAAAAATTGGAGTATGGTCGTTATGAACGTTGGATTGAGCTGGATCCAGATCGGCGTGACATTTGGCGCTCGGCCTGGGATTTGCTGCTCACCAATCGATACACGTTAGAAGATATTTGCGCGGAATTGCATAAGCGTGGCTACCGACTGCGCAGTGGACGGCCCTTTGTCAGGATTAGTGACAAGGGAAAACGATCCTATGCCAGCAACACGCTATCCAAAATTCTCCACAACTGGACTTATGCCGGGTGGGTGGTGAGTGAAAAGGCCGAGATTCCGCCCAAAACTATCCGGGGAAACTGGGAGCCGCTGGTTAGTACCGAAGAATTCGAGCAAGGTCTGGCGATTCTCAAGAAACGGTGTGATTCACCTAATCCACAGCACCGGCATGTGTATCTGTTGACCGGATTACTCTACCTGAAACACTCAAATGAAACCAAGCTCGTTCGGCTCACTGGTTCCACGCCCAATTCCGGACGCGAAAACGGCGGCACATCATACTATACGGCCAAAGGTACCATTAACCTACAATGTAGTGTACTTGATGCTTATGTTGCGGCGGTGCTGGAAGTCATCCAGGTGAATCCCGAGTTGATGCCAGCTATCCGGCAGTATTATCGCGAAGAGGTCGCCGAGAAGTTGGGCCATGCTGCCCCCAAACAGCATCAGACATTGGATACTGCGCTCAAAGCCATTGACGAAGAAGAAGCTCGCGCACTCCGGTTGTTTGTGGCAGGTAAAATCTCTGAAAAGGTATGGGATGAACTGTGGCGTGAATGGCAGGATCGGAGGCAAACATTGCAGGAAAATCGAGATGCTGCCGAGCGCAGCAGCGCTTATCATCTGGATAATTTGGATGCCGCCTTACACATCATCTCGAAAATTGGTGTACTATATCATCAGTTAGAACGTTCACAGCAAAAGAGATTGCTACGTGAAGTGATCAAACGAATCGTAGTGGATGCTGACGGAACGGTATTGCAGGTTGAATTGCAGCCCCCCTTTGCCTATTTGCATGACCTCGCGTGCAAAGCGCAACTGGCGGCAGGAACTGAAGCTGAAAAAACAAAAACCAGCTCATTGGCTGGTTCCTGTTCGAGTTGTACCACTTTTGGTGCCCCTATGGAGATTCGAACTCCAGTCTTAGCCTTGAAAGGGCTACG
>JBNKDB010000274.1:0-3235 GCA_050288045.1 Anaerolineales bacterium
TTCCATAGGGCCTTATTTTAACTTAGAACTATGTGTTTGACCAATAAAAAACCTTGCGGACTGCATCGACGAAAGATGATAGCCTGCCCCACTCCTCCACAAGGGCTATAACTCCGCAAGGTTTCTTATTGTACCAGACAATTATTAATTGTTATTTCACGCTTTCTCTCTCACAAAGATCTTGATCCCATAACGCTCATCCACCACTCGTGCGCTGGCCGGGTATCGCAAGCACACCCCCGTCATCCAAACATCGCCCACCGCACCCACGAAATTGAACGCCAACATGGTCAACAATCCGGTCACTACCGGACCGGGTAACGGCCAGATGAATGGCAATAGACCCAATCCTGAAACCACTAACACCGGAGCCAATGCCACCACGATAAATTGGTTGCGGGTAAAAGCATGCCCATGCGAAGTGGCATAGGCTACGCCATGCTCCCAATCGATCCCGTACTGCGGCCTGGCCCCAAACAGAAGCATCAACGCGCCGTGTGTGCCCTCGTGTAGGATGACCATCAACACCGTTCCCAAAGTGATACAAAGCAATGTCCAAAATATTTGTCCCCCCTGAAAGCCGTAACTGAGGTGTGCCTGGGAAGAAATCCACATGGCCAGACGTGCAAAGCCAAAATACACCAGCGGTATGACCAGCAATCCGAGCAAACTCACCTTGATCAGAGTCTGCCGTTGGTCGCGCATATCCCAGCGATAAGCTTCCCGATAGCCGGGAAGTTGCAGCGATGTCTCTTGAGGATCGATCATCAGGGCTGCACGAGTGTGTTCAAGGTCACCGTCTCGCAACGAAAGCCATCATCGACGCACACGTCCAATACGCCAGAAAAAGCACCTTCCACCCGGCCAATCAACTGGATGCGCACCACAAGCTCCTCTCCTGCATCGATCTCACGTTTGAACTTATAACTGCGAAAATCCCCCATCTTGTAATCATTCATAACCTCATAATCCGGGAATGTACTTACCACATCGATAGCCTGAAGATACTCGTCGGTGAAGTCAATTGAATAAAGTAGTTGCGCTTCATCCGCCAGGTTTTCCAGCGTGACCTCGATCGTGAACTCCTCCCCCGGTTTCACCTGGTGGGGAGCATCAACCGAGATTTCAATGTCCTGCGGGCCTTCATTTGCCGCCTTCCAAACTGCACCACCACCAAACAAGAGAAAGATCCCCACGCAAACACATAGGATCACCAGGATTACTGCTAAGGCGATGCCGACACCAATAACCACTTTCTTACTTGATTCCATAGCAACCTCCCGCAGCCGGGAACGATAATAATGCCGTTAATTATATCCCAGTCAACGGATGCGCCCACTCAAAACTAAATTCGATTTGAGCGTGATACAATTCACTTAAATCCCAAAAAGGAGCTCCCACCATGTCCATGACCCCGCGCCAACGCGTTTTGGCCGCCATCAATCATCAAGAACCTGACCGCATTCCAATTGTGATCGGAGTGAGCAATGCAACCGGCATCAAAATGAAACCCTACCAGGGATTGAAAACTTTACTGGGAATCGATGCCCCGGATGAATATATCTATGAATGGCCTGAATTGGGCACTGCCAAAATCGACGAGGCCACCATGCAGCGCCTGCACAGCGACGTGCGCGGCGTACGCGACATTCACCCGGCGAAGACCCTGGAACGCAACCGCAGCCGCGAGCCGCATGCGCCTTTCATCGATTCATGGGGCAGCGGCCAAAGAGAGATCGAGCCTGGTGTCTGGTTCCCCGGTATCCATCCGCTAAAAGAAGCCACCACCATCGCGGAAATCGAGAACTACCCCGGTTGGCCGGACATGGACGACCCCACCCGCGTTGCCCACGTTGCGGCCGCAGCCAGGCAGTTGGCCGAGCAGAACGAATACGCCATCCTGGCAACCCCCTGGCTGCTTTTTCCCTTCGAGCGCGCCTTTGCCATGCAGGGTATGGACACTTTTCTGATGAACATGGCGATGTACCCGGATATGGCTGAAGCCTTGCTGCGCAAGAACCTCGACCTCTGCAAACAACTGATGGGGCATTTCCTGGATGAGATAGGCGACAATATCGACATCATCAAAATCGGCGACGACCTGGGTACCCAGGAGCGTTTGATGATCTCCCCAAAGATGTACCGTGCCATGCTCAAACCGATGCACGCCGAGTTTATCGAATTCATCAAAGCGCGCACCAAAGCCAAAGTGCTCTTCCATACCGACGGCGACGTTTTCGACCTGATCGCAGATTTCATCGAGATCGGTGTCGACATCCTCAACCCGATCCAAACTTCGGCCGGGCGCATGTCTAATCTGGAAGCGCTTAAAAGCGAGTACGGGGAAGACATCGTTTTCTGCGGCGGGGTCGATACTCAGCATATCCTACCCTACGGCACACCCCAGGAAGTCAAAGACGAAGTCCACCGCGTGATCGATATTCTTGGGCCGGGCGGCGGCTACATGGTCGCCTCTGTACATACCATCATGAACGAAGTCCCTCCAGAAAATATCCTGGCCATGGTCGATGCGGTTGTGGAGCACGCCGGGTAAGAACCAACAATCCCCAAAACATAAGAGGCTGTGTTTGCAACACAGCCTCTCTTTATTTCCATGAAAATCCGATCAGGATTATTCTTTTTCGTACGACGTACCGTCGGCGGCAGGCATTTGCCCGCGCCCGACCACACCGGCCAGCACGATCATCGTCGCCACGTACGGCGCCATCAGCAAGAACTCGGAGGGGATCGGTACTTTCAAGATCGCCAGCTTGGAGGCCAGCGAGTCCGCGAAGCCGAACAACAGCCCGGCTCCAAACGAACCAATCGGGTTCCAGTTACCGAAGATCATTGCTGCCAGACCAATAAAACCACGTCCGGCTGTCATCACTTCATCGAAACGTCCCACCGAACCGAGCGTAAAGTATGCCCCGGCAAAACCGGCCATCATGCCACCCAGGATCACGGCCATGTAGCGCGTACGGAACACATTGATCCCCAGCGTGTCGGCCGCCTTGGGATGCTCGCCCACCGAACGCAGGCGCAGCCCCCAACGCGTGTAATACAAGGCCACGGTCAGCACGATCAGAAAAACGTACATGGCGTACACGAACATATTATGTTCGAACAGGATTGGCCCAATGAAGGGGATTTTCGACAGGCCAGGGATTGCAATCGTCGGGAAACGTCCGGGGTTATTCAATTCCTGGTAGCGCTGCAAGAACTTGGCAGACAG